>NZ_JANFZX010000002.1:0-151470 GCF_024461615.1 Anaerotruncus sp. DFI.9.16 | reverse complement strand
CGCGGCGCCATAGGGCGCCGCGCGGTTTTTTTGTGTCCGGGAGTTGCCAAACGGGGGAAAAGGTGCTATGCTATATGCGCTAAAAAAATAACGATAGTAAGGAGTGCCGGACAGATGCATTACAGCTTTATCATGCTCAAGCCCGACGCGCTGGAGCGCGGGCTTGTGGAGGAGATCATGGATTACCTGCGGCGCGGCGGGGTGGATATCGAGCGGCTCGGCTGCACCAAGGCGGGCGAGGAGCTGCTCTCCAAGCACTATGCGCAGGTCTTTGCCGAGCTGGGGCCCGACTTCAAACGCAAGATGCTCGACTATTTCAACGACAAATACGTGCTGCCGATGGTCGTGCGCGGCGAAAGCCCCGACCTCGTGGCCGACATCCGCAGGATCGTCGGCGCGACCAACCCCGCCAACGCGGACAAAGGCACCATCCGGGGCGATTTGGGGTGCGACTCCTACGAGAAATGCGGCCGCGAAAACCGCAGCTGCCAGAACCTCATCCACGCGAGCGACAGCGCGGAGAACGCGCGGATCGAAACCGCGCTCTGGTTCGGCGGAGAGGTGGCGGCACGGTACTTCTGAGGCCGGGGGTCCGTCTTGATTTCGGCGGGCGAATCGACTATACTATAGGCGGGGAAACCGACCAAATTTTGTGAGGGACGGAGGGAGAAGATGAAAAACTACGTCATCACGATCGCCAGGCAGTACGGCAGCGGAGGCAAGACGATCGGCAGGATGCTCGCCAGGGAGCTGGGCATCGGCTACCATGACAAGGAGCTGCTCGTCCGCGCGTCGGTCGAAAGCGGCATCAGCGCCGAGCTCTTTGCGCAGGTGGATGAGAAGATCAAAAAGAAACCGCTGATCAAGCCCGGAAAGCCGCTCTATACCGGGGAGGTGCTCCCGCCGGAGAGTCCCGACTTCACCTCTGTGCAGAACCTCCTGAACTATCAGGCCAAGGTCATCCGCGACCTCGCGCAGAAGGAGAGCTGCGTCATCGTCGGGCGCTGCGCGGACTTCATCCTGCGCGACCTGGACAATGTCCTGCGCATCTATGTGCACGCGCCGATCGACTACTGCATCGAAAAGACGATCGAGCTCCACCCCGATTTTGACGCGGAGGAGGCGCGGCGCTTCATCCAGCGCACCGACAAGGGCCGCAGCGATTATTACCGCTGCTTCACCGGGAACGACTGGAAGAACGCCGACAATTACGATCTGTGCATCAACAGCGCGGTTCTCGGCTGGGACAAGTGCGTCGCGCTCGTAAAATCCTATCTCGACATCAAGCTCTCCTGACGAACAGGCGGATCGGGCAGGATGCGGCCATTCGGCCGCATCCTGTTTTTATTTACATTGAGTTCACAAATTGGGAAAATATATCCTAAAAAATGGAAGTAAAGTTACGGATTGGTTACAGATTTTGCGAAAAAGATTACAATTTGGTTACAAAATCCGTTGACTTTTTCCACCCGTCCGGGATATAATAAGGAAAAGAAGCCTGAAAAAGCATTTTTCGGAAAGGAAGCCCAACATGAAACGTCTGCTCTGCCTGCTGCTGGCCCTGCTGGCTGCGCTGGCCACCGGGACCGCGTCCGCCGGCGCCGCGTCGTCCGGCAACGGTTCGGTCGCGGTACAACTCAATCGCGGCGGCGAGGCGGAGCTTGTCGACGGAGATGGGATCGCGGTCGCATCGAGCGGGCCCGCCAGCTGCGACGCGGGCAATTACACCTTCGAAGTGGCCCCCGGCCAGACGGTCTACCTCTGCCTGGGCGAAAGCGGCTCGGCGGATACGACCGCGCTGTGGGACGTTTCCGCGGAGGCGATGGGCGCGGCCGCGACGGCCGACGAGCTCGCGGACAGCGGGCTGTTCCGCCTCAAGGCGGACAAGAGCGGCCCGGGCGGCAGCCTGCTGAAGATCAAGCAGTACGGCGAGAAATCGCTGGGGGACGGCCCGCGCAGCTCCTGGTTGCGGATCGAGATCGCGGAGAGCGAGGCGGTCGAGGAGCAGAAGGCGGTGGCCGACCTCACCTTTTCCGCGCGAAAGGACGGAGACCGCTACGGCACGGGCGACTATGCGCTGCTGCGCCTCACCCTGTGGATCGCGAGCGAGGAGGCGTCGGGAGGCGACGCCGATTTGGAAGCGGGGGAGGGGGTCGTTTACCGCCCCGTCTCGAACGACAAAAATACCGCCGAGTGGGAGGGGATCGCCTCGGTGAGCTTTTCCGCGAGCAACGACGCGGACAAGTTTTACGCGAAGCTCTCCACCCGGATCGACCCCGATATTTACGGGCTTTACGGCGACCCGGCCGAAGCGGACCTCTATTTTCGAGACTTCACCGGCGCGCTCGCGGCCGACTCCACCTCCCGCGCCACGCTGATCCTCTATAACCCGTGGGAGGACGAGGACTACCAGCCCGATCCCGCCGGGTGCCATATCTACCAGTTGGAGGCGGACGGAACCCTCAGCGACATCACCGGCATCTTCACCTATCTCGACTATGACGAGGACGGCAACGAGATCAACGGCTGGCGCACCCGCACCCGGACCCTCGGCTGTTATATCATCTCCGACGTTGCGCTGGACGTTTCGGTGGTCCCCGACCCGCCGCCCGAAGCGCCCGAGATCAGCGTGAACGCGAACCGGAAGGCCATCCCGAACACCGGCCTGGGGGAACTTTCGAGAACGTTCCCCCAGGAACCCCCTCAAAGCTTTTGATGCAGACGGAGTGCGGCAGGCTGCCTGATGCGCCGCGCGTGCCGGAAGAGAAGCAAAAAATAAAAAGGAAGGGATGACGCGCCGTCATGCCTTCCTTTATTTGCTGCGGGGATATGGGGCACGCCTGTCTGTAAGGCCCATCAAATAATCCACGCTTGTCCCATAATAGGAGGCAAGCGCTTCCATAACGGACAGGGGCGGCTCAACCTCGCCGATTTCATACCGCGAATAAGTTTGCTGTGTACAATGCAGATACTCCGCAAGTTCTTTTTGCAGCTTATGATGTTCATCGCGGATATCGTATAATCTCAACCGCATCACATCACCCCTGCCTTTATTATATGTACACAGAATCTGTGTATTGACGCATACACGGAAACTGTGTATGATAAAGGGAAAGGAGGCGTGGGAATGGCTTCAATGACACTCTTGACCATCGGGATCGGCTTTACAATCATTTTGCTTGGCATTGTTATAAAGCCGCCTTCCGCAAGGGTGCGCGGACGATGATGGAATTGTGACCAAAGGGAACTTTTTCAAAAGTTCCCTTTGGAATCCTTCAAAACGTTTGGCGCAGGCGGGGCGCGGCGGCTTTCCGCACACGCCGCCCGTGTTTCGCCCCGGCCCCTCCATAACCCTGTCTCACGGGCCGCGGATGCGGGGCGGGCGGCGGCTCGCCTGATCAAAGTCTTTGGGCGCTTTCTTCAGAAAGCGCAAAACGGACGCCCGGCTTTGTGCCGGGCGGTTCGCTTTCCCGTTCTTCTGCACGAAATCTTGCAAAGACGGTTATCGTGTGGTACACTGGTGGCACGGAGGGGCGACAGAAAAACAGGCCCCGGAATCCGTGACAGCGAGGGAGGACTGGACGATGAAAAAGATGTTGGCAGTGCTGATGGCGGCGGTGCTCGCGGGGAGCTTCGCGGGCGTGTGCGCGCTGGCGTACAGCATCACGACGGATACCCATCTCACCGGGGAGGCCTACGACGCGGACGGCGATTCGGTCGTGGGCGACTACAATTTTGCCTTTGGCGACAAGGTGTCGGCCGACTTTGTGCCCGCGGGCAAAAAAATTTACATCGAAATCGGCGACGGCACGAATTTTCTCAATGACGGCGACACGACGCACAATGTTTCGGCGGACGAGCTGGCCGACAGCGGCGAGTTCAATTTCCGCCTTGACCGCGACAAAAACGGCAGCCTGCTCGATTCCGTCAAGCTGGTGACCAAGAACCTCGACGGCAGCGGACGGAAAAATTATATTGAGATCAAGCTCAAGGAAACGACCAGGACGGAGGAGCGCAAGGTCACCTTCGACGTCTATTTCAAGGCGCGCCACGCGGACGACGGCGACCGCTGGGAGAGCGGCGACATTGCGAACACGCGGTTTGAGCTGTGGGTGGACAACCCCGTGGAGGACGGCGACTACGCCGACATCGAAGCGGGACAGAACGTCGTCTTCAACCCGATCTCCAACGAACGCAACACGATTTCCTGGGGCGCGGACGACGACGTGGCCTGCCTCGAATTTGAGGCCGACGACGATTCGCGCAAATTTTACGCGAAGCTGTCCACGAAGATCGACCGCGACATCTACGAGGAGTACGGCGACCCGGTCAACGCGGAGCTCTTTTTCCGCACCTTTGTGGGGAGCCCGTCGATCGACTCGACCTCCCGCGCGACGCTGACCCTCTACAATCCGTGGAACGACTGCTACGACTGGTACGGCTCCCGTTACCGCGACGTGCGCCCGCGCGACGTGCACATCTACCTGGTCGACAGCGACGGCTACCTCGAGGATCTGACCGACCGGATGACCTACGCGGACGAGGACGACACCGAGGCGGGCATCGACGGGTGGAAAATCCGCGTGCGCTCGCTCGGCACCTATGTGATCTCCGACCGCGACCTCGAGCTCGACTGGGGCGGGATCGAAGAGGCCCCCCCGATCGAGAAGACGGAGGAGACCCCTCCCCCCGCGCCCAAGCCGGGACCCGCGCCCGCGCCGACCGGTTCCCACGACGCCGTCGGCGTTTCGGTCATGCTCGCGGCGGCTTCCGCGACGGCGTTCGCGCTTACGAGAAAACGCAGATAAGGATTCGCGCGCGTACGCGTATGAAAGAAAGACTGTAACAGCGCCGGCGGCCGGAATCGGCCGCCGGCGATTTTGTCCAGCCGCGTGGGCAAAGGCATTTGCGTTTTCGGTTTTCGGGAACCAAACGGCATTGCGCATTCGATTTTCCGCGTTTGCACGCGGCAAATTTTGCCGCATCTCCATTTTCGCGGCGGATATGCGCGACGGTTGCATGGGATTGACAGAATTCCTGCATTTGCGTTTCCATTTTGCATAACTAATATCTAGAAATTGCTGAAAAAATCAAAAAATGAAATTATTATATGCGATTTGATGTGCAATATGCACGATAATTATTACAATTTGGTAACAAAAACCTCTTGAAAAGTGCTTGATTCTCGGATATACTCAGTCTCGTTCCAAGCGGCTCGGATGTGCTGAGCCGGAGGATCGAAACTATTTTTCAGGAGGAACCCAATACCATGAAAAAAGTGCTTGCTATGATGCTTGCAGCCGCTACGACTCTGTCGATCGGCGTGACCGCTCTGGCTGATGACATCACCACCCTGGAGGATCCCACGAGCTCTTCGTCTTCCGAAGAATCCTCGTCCGAGTCCTCTTCCGAGGAAAGCTCCTCTGAGGCTTCTTCTTCCGAAGTGTCCTCTTCCGAGGCTTCCTCTTCCGAGACTTCCTCTGATGCGACTTCTTCCGATGTCGTGACCGACGTTGACTTCAAGGATGCGACCGGCATTGCGATCGGCGCCGACGAAGACGGCGTTGTCCTGGGCGACGATATCCTCGAGCCCGGCACCGAGTACAAGTTCCCGGTTTCCATGATCGTTGACGGCAAGTCTGTCAAGATCACCGACGAAAACATCAAGGATTTCAAGTTCCGCTACTCCAAGGTTTCCACCAAGGGTATGAGCCGCTTCGAGATCGAGGAGCACAAGGGCCAGTACTACCTGTACGTTGAGTCCCGCGACACCATGACCACCAAGCCTGTCGATGTCAAGTACAACGTCAAGCTGACCCCGAAGTCCACCACCCTGCCGGTCTTCAGCCAGGAAGTCAAATTCCAGTACGGCTATGAGGAAATGGGCGGCGACTACATCGACAGCCTCGACAAGGGCGACACTGTCGAAATCGACAACAGCAACCCGGTCATCACCGCTTCCCAGTTCAACAAGATCGCGAAGATCAACGACTACAAGAACGTCACCCTCGCGGGCAACGGCTGGGAGTTCACCGTCAACGTGAGCGATGAGTCCACCAAGAACCTGACCCACTCCAACGCGGGTATCAAGGAAGTTCTCTCGAAGTTCCCGGATCAGGATTTCAAATTCTTCACCTTCGGCGCCAAGCCGACCTTCTCCGGCACCGGTAAGCTCTCTCTCGACGTTGACGACATTGTCGACGACTTCGACAAGATGTACACCTACCGCTATGCGGATGGCAAGCTCTACCGCATCAACGCGACCTTCGACGCGGATGAGAACACCCTCTCCTTCCGCACCAACAAGCTGGACAACTTCCTCGTCACCAACGAGCTCATCAAGGATGGCACCGTCGTGACCGAGGTCGACAACGACAACTCCTCCAGCTCCGACAAGGAAGAGAACACCGACAAGAACAACCCGACCACCGGTGCCAACGACATGATCAATGTCGCTGTCATGGCTGCGATCGCCTCCCTGGCGGCTGCCGGCACCATGGTCACCAAGAAGCTCTCCAAGTAATTTTACAAAGAGGCTGATTAGAGCGGACGGGGACGGGCGTATGCCCGTCCCCGTTTGTTTTGTTTTCCTCGGACTTTACAAATCCGTCCGGATGATGTATAATAAATACCGCAAACAGAATAAGCCACGTAACGGGGGGCTGGCGTCAAGCCGGCTGAGATAGCGCGTATTGCCGCGCTGACCCGAAAACCTGATCTGGGTAATGCCAGCGTAGGAAGAGCGTTTCTCCTTTTACGCCGCAGGGATTATCTGTGGCGTTTTTGTTTGGAAAAAACAAGTGGAAAGGGGAAACCACCATGAAGCCAACCACCCGCAAACTGACCCACAGCGCCCTGATGCTGGCGCTCGCGCTGCTGCTTTCGATGATCAAGTTCTACCACTTCCCGAACGGCGGCTCGATCACCGCCGCGAGCATGGCCCCGATTATCATCATTTCGCTCATGTACGATACCCGGTGGGCGCTCTTCACCTCCTTCGCCTATTCGCTGCTCCAGATGCTCGAGGGCTTCTATCCGCCGCCGGTCCAGTCCTTCGGCATGTTCGTCGCCCTCATCCTGCTCGACTATGTGGTCGCCTTCGGCATCCTCGGCCTCGCGGGCCCCGTCGCCCGCCGCTTTCAAAAGAAGCCCCTCGGCGCGGCGGTCGGCTCGATCGTCGTTGTCTTCTGCCGCTTCTTTTGCAGCTTCCTCTCCGGCATCATCGTCTGGGGAAGCTACGCCCCCGAGGGTACCCCCGTGTGGATCTATTCCCTCACCGTCAACGGCCCCATCATGATCGGCGAGATGATCACCACCTCCGTCGTCGTCGCCCTCCTCGTCAAATTTATCGACTTCCAGAAGCTGGCCGGCAAAAGCTCGGCGGCTGCCTGAGAAGGACGGAAAAAAGGATCCCCCGGCGTCAGCCGGGGGATCCTTTTTGCGCTTTCGCGGGAGGACGGAAAAGCCAAACGCCCGGCGTCAAGCCGGGCGTTCGTTTTTGCGCTTTCTGAAGAAAGCGCCCAAAGACTTTAATCAGGCCGGCCGCGCGTCCTCCCCGCATTCGCGGCCCGTGAGACGGGGCCGTGGCGGGGCCAAAACACGAACGAAACGTCTTGAGAGATTCCAAGGAAAGCTGTCACAGGTCGCCTGAACCAAACGTTTTGAGGGTTTCCAAAGGGAACTTTTTCAAAAGTTCCCTTTGGCTACCGCTTCTTCAGAATTTTCTGCGCGTTGGCGAGCATCTGGCGGAAATTGAGGGCGAGCAGGAGGGCGCAGAGGAGGGCCTCGGGCAGGATCCAGCCGGTCTCAAGGTTGAGGAGCACCCACGTCTGGCCGAGAAGGATGGCGAGGTTGAGCAGCAGCTTGAAGGGGCTCCAGTGGAGCTTGATGAAGCGGCGGGTGTCGACGATGCGCACGGCAAAGACGATGAGGTAGCTGGCGAAGGTGGCGAAGGTGCCGCCGTTGATGCCGAAGCGGGGGATGAGCAGGGCGTTGAGGATGACGTTTGCGCCCGCGCCGAGCGCGGTGGTGACGAGGGTGGCGACGCTCTTCTTCTCGGTCATGTAGATGCTGCCCAGGAAGGTGACGAAACAGGAGAAGGAGGTGGCCAGCAGCAGGAAGGGGGTATACTTCCACGACTCCAGGTATTCGCCGTGCGCAAGAATGTGGATGACGAACTTGCTGAAGAGCAGCAGGCCCGAGGCGGCGGAGAAGATAAACGCCTGATAGGCAGCGAAGACGTTGCTGAAAAAGCGGGTGCGCCCGGGTCCGTCCTCGGTGAAGGCGGACATCTGCCAGGCGTCGGTGAAGATGCCGGAGAGCAGGTTGATGATCGTGGGGACCTTGTAGGCGATGGTGAGCAGGCCGTTTGCGTCCGAACCGATGTAGTATTTGATGAAATAGGTGTCGGAGGCGTTGGTGACCCACCAGAAGATATTCGCGGGGATGAGGGGGACGGCGTAGCGCAGCATCGAGCCGAGCACCGACCAGTCGCAGCCCCGGAAACGGATATACCGGCGCAGGCCCGCGATGGTGAAAAGGAAGACGGAGGAGAGGAAATCGGCGACGATGGTGGCGAGCAAGTACCCGGTGAGGCCGAGGTGGAACACCACCAGAAAGATGATGTTGAAGGTGATGACCAAAATGGTGCTGAGCACCCCGTCGAAGGCATAGAGCTTGATGAACTGCTTGGCGCGCACGAACTGGGCGCAGAGGGAGCGCATGCAGGAGGTGAGCACATAGAGGTAGACGAGCGGCGCGCCGCCCTCGAGCATCTCAACGCGGGAGAGGAGCGGATAGAAGGCGAGCAGGAGCACATACCCGGAAAAAATGGCGGCGAGCGCGCCGGTAAAGACGTCCCGCTTGTCGGTGGCGCGGTCGATGCCGAACCGGATGATGGCGTTGGACATGCCGATCGACGCGAGCGGGATGATCAGGTTGGCGGTCTGTGCGAGCAGGTTGGCGTCGCCGAGTTCTCCCGGAGCAAGCACGCGGGTATAGAAGGGAACGAGCAGAAAAACAAGCACCTTCGAGCTGAAGGTGCCGACTGCGAAGATCAGCGTGTTGGAGAGCAGCTTTTTATACTTGTCCATACCGCCGCCCCCTTTCCGTTCATTTGACCAGCCGTCAGAAAAGATTCAAAAAGCCGAGCAGCCCGTAGGACCCCACCGTCATGATGACCCCGGCGATCAGTACGCCCAGCGTGATCGAGAGCAGCGCGGGGCGCATACGCATCCCGAGCAGCGCGGCGATCGCCGCGCCCGACCACGCCCCGGTGCCCGGCAGGGGCACGGCCACGAAGAGGCAGAGCCCGATCGACTCGTAGCGGGTGACCTTGTCCGACTTTGCCATGAGCCGGTTTTCGATGCGGGTGGAAAGCCCGGAAAGCAGGCGCGTGGACTTGAGCCAGCGGAAGAGCGGCCTGCCGAAAAGCACGATAAACGGGACGGGCAGCAGGTTGCCGACGACCGAGATGACAAAGACGGTCGGCCAGTCCATTCCGAAGAGCGCGCCGAGCGGAATGGAGCCGCGCAGCTCGATGAGCGGCACCATCGACATGATAAAAAGAGCCAGCTCACGGCCCGCGCCCGACAGAAATTCAAATAGCTGTTGGGTTAGCTGCTGCATAAATCCTCCGATGCCCGGAAAAACCCGGATAAAAATACCATTGCAGAATCATATTATAATCAAATTATGTGCAAAAGACAATGGAATATTGTAAATTCGCGCGCCGCGCCGGATTTTCCGTGCAAAAAGACGAAGCCCCCGGCCGCAGGGCGGGCCGGGGGCTGGACATGCTTGCGGCAAACCGCGCGGCGGGTTCGCGAAAGGTTTTGAGGGTTTCGTGGGACTTCTTTCAGCCCTGCCCCATGGGGCGCGCGGGCAGCGGCGCGGGGCGGCGGACCTGCTGAAAGTTTTTTGGGGGGTCCGGGGGGACTGCTTTTCAGCTCTGCCGCATGGGTCGCGCGGACGGCGGCGCGGGGCGGCGGGCCTGTTAAAAGTTTTCGGGGTCCAGGGGGACTTTTTCAAAAGTCCCCCTGGGGCAGCAGCCTCTCGGCGTTCCGCCACTTGATGTCCTCGAGTTCCTCCTCGGTAAGGCCGAGGCGCTCGAGCATACCGAGCTCGTTTTCGACGGTGTTCCAGGGGCAGTCGGTGCCGAAGAGCACATGGTCGGCGCCCTTCTTGCGGATGAGGCGGAGGTACTCGTCCGGCTCGAGGTAGACGGAGCTCATCGCCGTGTCGAAATAGACGTTCGGCAGCCCGCAGAGATGGGCGGAGGCGGACTCCGCCTGGCCGAGCGCGCCCATGTGCGCGGCGACGATGGCGAGGCGCGGGAAGGCGCGCGCGACGGACGCGATCTGGTCGGCGGGCGCGAAATTCTCTTTGCTGACGGGGTCGCGCCCCGCGTGGAGCAGGAGCGGCAGCCCCGCTTTTTCGATGGCGGCGTAGATTGGGAAATACGCCTCGTCCCCGAAATAACACGCCTGATAGGCGGGGTGCAGCTTGACGCCGCAGAGGCCGGCGGCCTTGATTTCGGCGATCTCGTCGGCCGCGCCGGGGTCCTTCGGATGCACAGTGCCGAAGCAGAGCATGTTCGGGTTGCGCGCCTGCACCTCGGCGGCGAAGCGGTTGACGGTCTTCTGCTGGCCGGGTTTGGTGGCGATATGCAACACGACGGCGCGGTCCACGCCCCAGGCGGACATGGCGTCGAGCGCGCCGCGCTCGGTGCCGTCGGTGTAGTAGGGGCTGTCGTAGGCGATGTGCGAGAGGCGCGGCAGCGTTTTTGCGGCGAGCGCGTCGGGGAAGATGTGGGTGTGAAAGTCGATCAGCATGGTGTTTCCCCCTATAAATCCGGATGGTTCCGGGAATCTTAGATAAGGCAGGTTTTATTATACATCATCGCGTTACCGATGTAAAGCGCGCAAACCCCTTGACAAGTGGATAAAATCGGTATAGAATAGTAGCAGACCCACCCCCACCCCCGGGGGGTATCGAAAGGATGAAAGCCATGAAGCAAAAATTCGATGTGACGGGCATGACCTGTTCCGCCTGCTCGGCGCACGTGGAAAAGAGCGTGGCGAAGGTCCCGGGCGTCCGGTCGGTGACGGTCAACCTGCTCTCCAACAATATGGCGGTCGACTACGACGAGACGGCCTCGAGCGACGCCGCCGTCATCCATGCGGTCGAGGAGGCCGGCTACGGAGCCTCGGTGCACGCGGGCGCGGCTTCATCCCGCCCGCAGGCGAAGGCGGCGCCCGCCGCCGACCCGATGGCGGCCGAGATCGCCAACATGAAGCGGCGGCTGATCGTCTCCTTCGTTTTCCTGATCCCGCTTTTCTACATCTCGATGGGGCATATGATGGGCCTGCCGCTGCCCCATTTCCTGCACGGGACGGCAAACGCGCTCGTCTTCGCGTTCACCCAGCTGCTGCTGACGCTTCCGATCGCCTACGTCAACCGCAAATACTACCAGGTGGGCTTCAAGACCCTCTTCAAGGGCGCGCCCAACATGGATTCGCTGATCGCGATCGGCTCGGCGGCGGCGATGATCTACGGCGTGGTGGCGATCTACATGATCGGCTGGGGGCTCGGGCACGGCGACACCGCCCTGGTGGAGCAGTATTCGATGGACCTCTACTTCGAGTCGGCGGGCATGATATTGGCGCTCATCACGCTCGGCAAATTCCTCGAGACCCGTTCGAAGGGCAAGACGGGCGAGGCAATCACCAAGCTGATGGACCTCGCGCCCAAGACGGCGCTCGTCGAGCGGGAGGGTGTCGAAGCGGAGATCCCGGTCGAGGAGGTCGCGGTGGGCGACCTGCTGATCGTCAAGCCGGGCGCGAGCATCCCGGTCGACGGGGAGATCACCGAGGGCAGCGCCGCGGTCGACGAATCGGCGATCACCGGGGAGAGCATCCCGGTGGACAAGGGCCCGGGCGACCGGGTGATCGCAGCGACGATCAACCGCTCCGGTTACTTTAAATTCCGCGCCACCAAGGTGGGCGCGGACACCACCCTCGCGCAGATCGTCGCGCTCGTCGAGGACGCGGCCAACTCCAAGGCCCCCATCGCCAAGCTCGCCGACAAGGTGAGCGGCGTGTTCGTGCCGGTGGTCATCTGCATTGCCGTGATTGCCGCCGTGACCTGGCTGCTGCTCGGGCATACGGTGGAGTTCGCGCTCTCGATCGGCATCGCGGTGCTCGTCATCTCCTGCCCCTGCGCGCTCGGCCTCGCCACCCCGGTGGCGATCATGGTCGGCACCGGCAAGGGCGCGGAAAACGGCATCCTCATCAAATCCGCCGAGGCGCTCGAGACCGCCCACACGATCGACACCGTCGTGCTCGACAAGACGGGCACGATCACCGAGGGCAAACCGCGCGTCACCGATATCCGGACGGCGGACGGCCTCTCCGAGACGGAGCTGCTGACGATCGCCGCCTCGGTGGAAAAGCCGTCGGAGCACCCGCTCTCCACCGCGATCGTAGAAGAGGCCGCACGGCGGAACCTCTCTCTGCGCGCCGTGACGGGGTTTGAAGCGGTCGCGGGGCAGGGCGTCGCGGCCGAGGCGGGCGGCGTCCGCTACCTCGCGGGCAACCGCAAGATGATGGAGGAAAACCGCATCGAGCTCGGTGATTTCGCTGAAAAGGGCGAGACCTTGTCAGGGGAGGGCAAGACCCCCCTCTACTTTGCCGGCGAGGGCAAGGCGCTCGGCGTGGTCGCGGTGGCCGATACGGTCAAGCCGACCAGCCGCGCGGCGATCGAGGCGTTCGGACAGATGGGCGTCGACGTGGTGATGCTCACCGGCGACAACAAGCGCACCGCGGCCGCCATCCAGAAGCAGCTCGGCATCGGCCGGGTGGTGGCGGAGGTGCTCCCGCAGGACAAGGAGCGGGAGGTCGCCAAGCTGCAGGAGCAGGGCCGCAAGGTTGCGATGGTGGGCGACGGCATCAACGACGCGCCCGCCCTCACCCGCGCGGACGTGGGCATCGCGATCGGCGCGGGCACCGACGTGGCGATCGAATCGGCCGACGTGGTGCTCATGAAGAGCGACCTGCTCGACGCGGTGACGGCCATCGACCTGTCGCGCGCGGTCATCCGCAACATCAAGCAGAACCTCTTCTGGGCGTTCTTCTATAACTCGATCGGCATCCCGCTGGCGGCGGGCGTCTTCTTCTCGGTGCTCGGCTGGAAGCTCAATCCGATGTTCGGCGCGGCGGCCATGAGTTTAAGCTCGGTGTGCGTCGTCTCGAACGCCCTGCGCCTCAAGCTGTTCCAGCCGCGGAGGGCTGCGGCTTCCAATACAAATAGTAATCAGCGAGAAAAAATCAACCAAAAGGAGGAAATCATTTCCATGAAAAAGACGATGGTGATCGAAGGCATGAGCTGCGGACACTGCTCCGCGCGGGTGGAAAAGGCGCTGAACGCGCTCGACGGCGTGACGGCGAAGGTCGACCTCGAGGCCAAGACCGCCTCCATTGAGACGGAGGGCAGGGTGTCCGACGAGCAGATGAAGGCCGCCGTCACCGACGCGGGCTACGACGTCGTCTCGCTGAGCTGATATGCGGGCGGACAGGGAACAGGTCGCCCGCCTGCTGCGCACGGCGCGCGGGCAGATCGACGGCATCCTCAAGATGGTGGAGGAGGACCGCTACTGCATCGACGTCTCCAACCAGATCATGGCGGCCGAGTCGATTCTGGGGCGCGCCAACCGGGAGGTGCTTCGCGCGCATCTTGAGGGGTGTGTGCGGGACGCGTGCGAAAACGGCGCGGCGGAGGAAAAGATCGAGGAGATCGCCGCGCTGCTCGACAAACTGGTGAGATGACAAAACCCCCGCCCCGGGTACCGGGGCGGGGGTTTTTCACCGCGGGAAACTCACTTCGCGCGGTCCTTTTCGGCGGTGAGCAGGAAGGAGAGGGGCAGCCCCCTCCCGTCGTAGGCGTCGGTCAGCCCAACGTCGTAATCGAACTCCCGCAGCTTTTCAACGCGCATCCCCGCCGCGCTGACCGCGCCGACGATGTCAGCCATCGTGTGTGAAAAGCTGGTGAAGGTTTTGGAGGCGTACCGCTCCGAAAGGTAACCCATCCCCTCGTTTTCGAGCCAGGGCTCCCGGCGGAAATAGGAGTAGGCGACCCGGTCGGGGCGCTCCGGGTCGAAGGCGGGCTCGCCGGGCATGGGCAGCATGTTCATGAAGGGGTGGAAATCGTGGAGCAGAAACCGGCCGCCCGGCTTCAGGCAGTCCGCCGCCTTTTGGAAGAGCGGTCCCAGGTCCCGAAACCAGGTGATCGCCCCGATGGTGAAGAAGACGAAGTCAAAGCCGCCGTGGAAGGTCTCCGGGATGTCGAGGATGTTGCAGGCGACGAACCGGCAGTTGCCGACGCCCGCCTTTTTCGCGGTTTCGGCCGCTTGCGCGAGGATGTTTTCCGCGATGTCGAAGCCGGTCCCGCTCGCCGCGCCGAGGCGCAGGAGGGAGAGCAGCTCGCGCCCGTTGTTGCAGCAGAACTGGGCGACCGCCCTGCCGCTCCAGTCGACGGCCTCCAGCTCCCTTGCCACGTCCGCGCAGAAGAAGGGAAGATGTTCGTCGAGCAGCCGTTCGTGGTTGTTCTCGCCCCAACCGGGCTTCCGGTGCTCGAACGCCTCCTCCCAGGCGGCCTTGTTATTCTGGATATAGTCCATGTCGGTTCCTCCGTGCTCGTGTGATTTTCTCAAGTCTATTCGCGCAGCGCGTTCAGCAGCGCGCGCACGTCGGGGAACTGCCAGGTCGGCTGCCAGCGGGAGGCGGGGATGTCCTCCGGCTTCGCCTCGCCGGTAAAGACGACAGCGGTGTCCACGCCGGCGTTGACGCCGCAGGCGATGTCGGTGTAGAGCCGGTCCCCGACCACGAGCGTTTCGTCGGGGGAGAAGCCGGCGGCCCCCAGGCAGAGGTCGACCATCACGCGGTTGGGCTTGCCGATGAAGAGGGGCTCGCGGCCCACCGCGCAGCCGATCATTTTGCAGATCGCGCCGCAGTCGGGCACCGCGCCGAACCCCACGGGGCAGCAGAGGTCGGGGTTGGTGGCCAGGTAGTCGACCGGACGGGTGAGGAGCAGCTCGCAGAGGAGCTCCACCTTGCGGTAGGTGAGCTCGCTGTCAAAGCCGACGACGGCGCAGGCGATGCCCGGCTCGAGCGTCTCGGTCACATCGACGCCCGCCGCACGCAGCTCCCCGGCGAAGGAGCGGGTGCCGAGCAGGAAGACCTTTTTCCCCGGGTAGTGGGCGCGCAGATGGATGGCCGCCGCGTAGGAGGCGGTGATGAAATTGCTTTCGTCGGTCTCGACCCCCATGCGGCGGAATTTTTCCATGTAGTCGCGGACGCCCTTGGTGGAATTGTTGGTGATGAAGATCGACTTGCCGCCGATCGAATCGATGTGGGAGAAGAGCTCGCGGCTTCCGTCGATCAGCGTTTCGTCGATGGCGACCGTTCCGTCGATGTCGAAGAGGAAGAGTTTCTTATCGGGAAGCATCTGTTACGCTCCTTAGGATATGGGTGTATTTTACAACTGTCCGAGTCCATTATACCGCAAATAGAAGAATTTGTATAGTGAATTCTCCACAAATCGCGATCCAAAAAAGCAAATAAAAATTCTACTTTTTTTGGAAAAACTTTTGGAGGACTCCCCAAAATTGCGGAGGGTTGGATGGCGCGAATTGACAAGGACAGAGATCGAAATTATAATTATTTACGTAAACGGCAACGGCATCATGGAAATTTTTCCACGATGCCTATTTTTCTGCCGGGTCGGCGGCCCTGTACAAAGAAAAACGGATGTGGTATGATGATTGTACAAAATAGGTTAATATTGTGATTAAAAATTATATAAATTGTCGAATATTGGAAATTACTTGTTTGTGTGTGGTCCTAACGGGACGTAACGACACGTCCCGACGGATAAATAAACAGAGAGAAAGAGGCGATGTTTTCATGGCGAGTGAGTCGAAACCGGTCCGCAGGGACGAAGGCAATGTCATCGCAAGGGTAGGTGCCTCCCTGACAAGATGGTCGATGAAGTACATGCCCGACCCGAGTATTTTCGCGGTCGTGCTGACCCTCATCGCGTTTGTCCTGGGCATTGTGGTCGCGCGGCAGACGCCGATGCAGATGGTCCAGAACTGGTACAAGGGTCTGTGGGAGCTGCTGGCCTTTGCAATGCAGATGTGCCTGATCATCATCACCGGCTCCGCGGTCGCGGAAGCGCCCATCGCGAAGAAGGGTATCCGCAAGCTGGCCGGGATCGCCAAGAGCGGCAAGCAGGCCGCCTGGCTGGTCACCTTCGTATCCGTCCTGGCTTCCTTCCTGCACTGGGGCCTCAGCCTCATCGTGGGCGCGCTGCTGGCCAAGGAGCTGGCCAAGGAGCTGCGCATCAAAAAGATTCCGTTTGAGTACGGCCTGATTGCGGCGGGCGCGTATGTCGGCCAGATGACCTGGCAGGGGATGCTCTCCTCCTCCATCGGCCTGCTCATCGCGACGCCGGGCCACTTCCTCGAGGACCAGATCGGCGTCATCCCGATTTCCCAGTACATGTTCAACCCGATGAACATCATCATTACGATCGCGCTGCTCGTGCTGCCGCCGATCTTTGCCGGCATGCTGCATCCCAAGGAGGAGCACGTGAGCCCGCTCGAAAAGACCGCGATCGAAATGATCGAGCTGGAGAGCGAAGCGGTCGACGAGATGCCCGAGAACCCCTCCGTGGGCGACCGTCTCAACCACAGCCGCATCCTGGCCTACGCGCTTGCGCTGATGGGCGTGGTGTATATCGTCTACCACTTCGCGACCAAGGGCTTTGACCTCGATATCAACATGGTCAACGCCATCTTCCTCTTCGCCGGCATCATCATGCACGGCAACATCGCGAACTACATCCGCGCCGTCAAAAACGGCATCGGCGGCGTCAGCGGCATCGTCTTCCAGTTCCCGCTCTACGCCGGCATCATGGGCATGATCAAGTACTCCGGCCTCGTCGACATCCTCGCGACCGGGCTCGTCTCGATCAGCACGCCCTTCACCTTCCCGCTGTGGACCTTCATCAGCGCCTCGATCGTCAACCTGTTCGTCCCCTCCGGCGGCGGCCAGTGGGCGGTTCAGGGCCCGATCGCGGTCCAGTCGGCGATGATGATGAACGCCGATATCATCAAGACCGCGCTGGCGGTCGGCTACGGCAACACCTGGACCAACATGTTCCAGCCGTTCTGGGCGATCGCGCTGCTCGGCGTCACCGGCCTGAAGGCGAAGGACATCATGGGCTACACCACCGCCATCATGCTGATGAGCGGGCTGATCTTCATCCTGGGCGTCCTCTTCCTGCCTGTTTGACGCCTCTGACTTGAAAGGGGGAACCTGCTGTTATGCCTTTTAATTTTAAGGAAACCACGGTCGCCGAGGTGCACCGCGCGATGCTGGCGGGGGAAGTGACCTGCCGCGAGCTCGTGGAGTACTACCTGGGGCGGATCGACGCGTATGACCGGAAGGGGCCCTGCCTCAACGCGATCATCCTCGTCAATCCCAAGGCGCTTGAGGAGGCCGACCGCCTCGACGCGGCGCTCAAGGAGAAGGGGCTGACCGGCCCGCTGCACGGCATCCCGGTCATCCTCAAGGACAACGTCGACACGGCGGATATGCCGACCACCGCGGGCTCGGAGAGCCTGCGCGGCTTTACGCCCGACGAGGACGCCTTCATCACCAGGCGCCTGCGGGAAGCGGGCGCGATCATCCTCGCAAAATCCAACCTGCACGAGTTTGCCATCTGGGGCGAGACGATCAGCTCGATCCTCGGCCAGACCCTCAACCCCTACGACCTGACCCGCACGCCGGGCGGCTCGTCGGGCGGCACGGGCGCGGCGATTGCCTCCGACTTCGGCATCCTCGGCATCGGCACCGATACGATCAACTCGATCCGCTCCCCCTCCTCCGCTTGCTCCCTCGTGGGCATCCGCCCCACCATCGGGCTGGTGAGCCGCAGCGGGGTCGTGCCCTATTCCTTCACGCAGGACACCGCCGGCCCCATCTGCCGTACGGTGGAGGACGCCGTGGCCGTACTCGACGTGATCGCGGGCTACGACAGGAAGGACGACGAGACCGCCTGGTGCGTCGATAAGCTCCAGCAGGGCAGCTACGCCGAATACCTCAAGAAGGACGGCATCCGCGGTAAGCGGATCGGCGTGCTCGAGAGCTTCTTCGGCAAGAAGGACGTGCACGAGGAGGTCAATCGCGTCGTGCGCGCGGCGATCGAGGTCCTGCGCGAGCAGGGCGCCGAGGTCGTCCCCATCACCGAGGAGATCGACTCCGGCTGGCTCACCTCGAGCGTCAGCGTCCATCTCTACGACCTTAAGGACCACCTCAACATCTACCTGAACGCCCTGCCTCCGCGCGCCCCCGTCCATTCGGTGGAGGAGGTCATGGCGTCGGGCAAGTTCCATCCCGGCATCAAGGAGAACCTGGAGAAGGCGATGCAGCTTTCGACCGGCACGCCGGAATACAACCAGCGGCTGATCCTGCGCGCGCAGACCCAGACCAAGGTCATGAAGCTGATGGCCGACTACGAGCTTGACGCGATGGTCTACCCGCACCAGCAGCAGCTCGTCTGCAAGACGGGCGGCAGCCAGCAGCAGCGCAACGGCGTGCTCTGCTCGGTGACCGGGTTCCCGTCGATCGCGGTGCCCGCCGGCTACAGCACGCCGGACGAGAACGCCCCCATCGGCGTGCCCGTCGGCATGGAGATCATCGGCCGCCCGTGGAGCGAGCCCACCCTCATCGAGATCGCTTACGGGTTCCAGCAGGCCGCGCCTTTGCGCAAATCCCCGCCGACGACTCCCGACCTTTAAGGATTAAATACAAAACGCCCCCGTACCCAGCGCGCCGGGTACGGGGGCGTTTTTATTCGTTACCGCAGCAGCGGCAGGCTGCCGGTGAGGCGGCTGACCTTTTTGGCGTCTCCGCAGATCGCCAGGCCGTAGTAGATGAACTCCTCCGGGGAGGCCGCGGCGGCCCCGCTGATGTATTCGTCGTAGACGCGGCACCGCTGCGCCACATCGGAAAAGTCGACGGTCAGCAGGCCGGAAAATTCCTCCGTGCAAAGCCGCTCGCGCAGGTCGTGGAGCAGCGCGCGGTCCCCCTTCAGGATGGGGATGGGGGAGCCGGTGATGCCGGTGTGGACCCGGCCGGCCGCGTCGGCCACGTCCGGGCCGACGATCTCGGGGAAGCGTTTGCCCAGCGTGATCCCGAGGATGGCCGCCGTGTTCGCGGCCACCCCCGCGGGCAGGGCCCCGTCGATCACCAGGACGCACTTTTGTCCGCTTTTGGACATACCGGCACATCTCCTTTCCCTGGATTCCGTTCCGAGAGGACCAGCCCCGCCAGCGTCAGCAGGACGCCCCCGGCCGCAAGGGGGGTGATCCGTTCCCGCAGGACGATCACCGAGGTCGCGACGGTGATGACCGGCACGCAGTAGATGTAGACGCTCGTCTTGACCGCGCCGAGCCGCCGGACCGCGAAGTTCCAGGTGACGAAGCAGAGGGCGGAGGCCCCCAGCCCGAGGTAGAGGATGTTGAAAAGGAGCGTGGGGCTCGCAAAGCGCGCGAAGCCCCAGTGGAAATCGGTGAACAGCAGGGCGGGGAGCATGAAGAGCAACCCGTAGAAAAAGACGCGGCGGGTAGCCTGGACGGTGGGGCAGCCGAACGCGGCGATGCGGCGGGTGAGGACCGCGTAGACCGCCCATACGAGGGCCGCGAGCAGGGCGAGCAGATCGCCGAGGGGGTTGAGGCGCAGGACGGCGGCCCCATTAAAGCTGATGAGCGCGATGCCCGCGAGCGCGACGGCAAAGCCGATGAAAAAGCCGCTCCGCAGCGGCTCGCCGTTCAGGAAGAAGTGGGCGAGCAGCGCGGTGAAGAAGGGCGCGACCGAAATGATGACGCCGACGTTGGAGGCGAGGGAGTAGGTCAGCGCGATGTTTTCCAGCAGGAAATAGAGGGTGACGCCCGTCAGCCCCGCAAAGAGGAAATACCGTTCCTGCTTCCAGCCGGTGGAGCGCAGGCGGCGGGGACAGATCACAAGCAGGGCGAGAAAGCCGATGCAGAAGCGAAAGAAGAGGATTTCAACGGGGGCGAAGTCGCGGAGCAACACCTTGGTCGAGATAAAGGTGGTGCCCCAGATCAGGATGGTCAGGGCTGCCGCGAGGTGGCCCTGGACGGTTTGCTTTGGCAAGATGGTTCCCTCATTTCTCACGGAAAATCTCCCGGTACTGACCGGGCGTCAGGCCGATGAAGCGCTTGAAGGCGTTGGTAAAGTGGCTCTGGTCGGTGAAGCCGCTGGACATGGCGGCTTCGATCGGCTGCGCGCCCCGTTCGAGCAGTTCCTTCGCCTTGTTGATGCGCACCGTCAGCAGGTACTGGTAGGGGGTGATGCCCCGCTCCCGCGTGAACGCCCGGAGCAGGACGAATTTATTCATGCCCGCCGCCTTTGCCAGCTCGTCGAGGGAGACCGGCTCGGCGTAGTGCGCGTCCACAAAGGCGCGTACCCGCTGGACACCGGCGTTTTCCGCCTCGGGACGGCCTGCGGCCGGCTGGGCGTAGCGGCCGACCACCCGCTCGATCAGGAAGAGGAACGCCTCCTCCTTGGCAAAGTCGGCGCTGCCCTCCATGATCAGCTCGTGGACCTCCCGCAGGAGCAGGGCCTCCTCCGCCTGGGGCGCGACCGGCTCGGAAAATTCGGGTAGCCGGCGGCTGCCGGTGATCTCCTCCATGACCGATTCCATCACCGCCTCGGGGATGTTGAGGCAGCGGAAATCGAGCGCCCGCTCGTCCACCTGCTCGCACTCGTGGTTTTCGCGCGGGTTTAAAAGCAGCATATCCCCCGATACGAGGATGTAGTCGCGGTTTTTGCAGGAGAGGTGGCGCTTGCCGCTCTCGATAAACCCCACCACGTAGTGGTCGTGGAAGTGGTTGGGAAATTTCTGCATCAGGCCCTGGAACTGGTAGGCCTCGATCTTCAGGTCGCTATCGTAACAGACGCGGCGCTCCTCCGCCATGGCGATCCCTCCCGGTTTCGGTCTGTCCCCTATCATAACACCCGGCGTGGGATTTGTCTTGTATCAAATTGACGGAATCCCCCGTTTCGGCGCAGGAAAAAAGCGGCACGCCGAAGGCGTGCCGCTTTTTCGCATCCGTTCAGTGGAGGGTGCCCCGCGAGCCCCAGGTGTCGAGATCGACCATCGCGAAGTAGACCTGCGGGGCCTCCAGGCCGAGCTGTTCCTTCAATAAGGCGTAGAGCGCCTCGATGTACGCCCTCTGCGCCTCGATGGGCAGGGGCTTCTGGAAGATCGTCTCCAGAAAGGCGCACTCGGCGATCTCGCCGCCCCGGTAGATTTCGCAGCCCGCGTCGATACGGATCATGGCGCGGTCGGCGGGCTTGCCGGGCAGGAGCCGCACGCAGTCCGCGATGCCGGCCGAGAGGGCGGCCTTCTGCGGCGGGGTAAGCGCCTTGGTGGTGCTGAAATGCAAAAAGGGCATGGTGAAGACTCCTTTCGCGGGATATTAAGGGGTGACTTCCGGCAGGAAGGAGGTCCCGGCCGGGAAATTGGGGATGTCAAAGCGGTCGGCGATCGTCGCGGCGATGTCCGCGAAGGTGCCGCGCACGTGCAGGTTCACGCCGCTTTTGAGCCGCGGGCCGTACACGAGCAGGGGGATGTATTCGCGGGTGTGGTCGGTCCCCTTGGTGGTAGGGTCGCAGCCGTGGTCGGCGGTGATGAGGAGGATGTCGTCCTCCCTGAGGAGCGCGAGGATTTCGGGGAGCTTTTCATCGAAATATTCGAGCGCCTCGGCATAGCCTTTGGCGTTGTTGCGGTGGCCGTAGAGCATGTCGAAGTCCACGAGGTTCACGAAGAGCAGCCCGTCGAAATCGCGTTCGAGGTATTTGAGAGTCGACGCGATCCCCTCCCGGTTGTTGCGGGTGTGGTCGACCTCGGTGATGCCCACGTTATTGAAGATGTCTTCGATCTTGCCGACCGCGATGACGTCGCGCCCGGTGTCCTTCAGGTACTCGAGGACGGTTTTGCCCGGCGGGTCGATCGAAAAGTCCTTGCGGTTTTCGGTGCGGGTGAAGCCGGTCTCGGGGGAGCCGACAAAGGGGCGGCAGATGATGCGGGAGACGGTGTCGTCCCCCATCAGCAGCTCGCGGGCGATGCGGCAGATTTCGTACTGCCGCTCAAGCGGGATGACCTGCTCGTGCATGGCGATCTGCATGAGGCTGTCCGCCGAGGTGTAGATGATCGGGCGGCCGGTGCGCATATGCTCCTCGCCGAGCACCTGGATGATCTCGGTGCCGGAGGCGAGGTAGTTGCCGATCACCCCTACGCCGATGCGCCTTTCCAATTCGTCGGTGATCCGCTTGGGGAAGCCGTCCAGAAAAATCTTGTTCGGCTTTTCCACGAGCAGGCCGCTCATCTCGAAGTGGCCGGTGGTGGTGTCCTTGGCGGGGGCGAACTCCCGGCACTTGCCATAGTTCGCGCGGGGGGCGTCCACCCCCTCAAGCCCGAGGTCGTCGATGTTATAGAGGCCGAGGGCGCGCAGGTTGGGGACGCGAAAGCCGCCCATGTTTTTTCCGCATACTCCTTGACGTGGCCGAGGGTGAAGACCCCCTCGTCGCCGAACGCGGCGGCGTCGGGCAGGGCGCCCACGCCCACGCTGTCAAGGACGATCAAAGTAACCCTGGACATAAAATCCTTCCTTTATGATAGATTGTGGCTCCCAACCGAGAGGGGGCGCAGATGGAACCGGCCATCCTGCCGGAGCTTGGTGGAGACGGAGCTGATCGTGAGGACCACGAGGGCCAGCACGTAGGGCAGCATCGAGATGATCGACGAGGGGATGCCGGTGCCGAGCAGCTCCACCCGGATGCCGATGGCGTCCGCGAAGCCGAAGAGCAGGGTGACGAGCGCCACGCCGATGGGGTTGGAGCCGCCGAAGACGACGGCGGTATAGGCGGTGAAGCCGCGCCCCGCCACCATGCCCTCCGAAAACTCCGAGAGGATGGTGGTGGAGAGGTAGGCCCCCGCGAGCCCGCAGAACGCCCCCGACAGGAGCACCACGCTCCAGCGGATGCGCGCGGGGGAGATGCCGGCAGATTTCGCCGCGCCCTCCGACTGCCCGAGGGCGGTCACCTTGAGGCCGTATTCCGTCCGCCGCAGCAGAAAGCGCATGACGAAGATGAGCGCGATCGTGAGCAGGACGACGTAGCTCTGGTTATTGAGGAACGCGTTGACGAGAGGGATGCCATCGAGGAAATCGAGGTGGAAGAGGGGGAGCTTCTGGATGTTCGAGAGGCGGTAGAGCCCCTGGGTATTGAAGACGGCCGCCATCAAAAAGGTGGTGAGCCCGCCGCTCAACAGGTTCATCGCGATGCTCGCGATGATGTGGTTGGCCCGAAAGCGCACGACCGCCAGTCCGAAGATCGCGCTGTAGAGGGCGGTGCCGGCGACGGCGCCCAGCATCCCGAGCCAGACGTTGCCGCCGCACTGGTCCACCACGGCCACGCAGATGAAGCAGCCCACGGTGATGAAGCCGTCGATGGCGAGGTTGGTGATGCCCGCCTTGTCGCAGAGCAGGCAGCCGAACGCCGCCAGCAGAAGTGGAGTGGCCACCCGCACGGCGGCGGCCCACACGCTCGCGTTAAACAGCATTTCCATGGGTCTTTCGCTCCTTCCTTCTGCGGATGAATTTGAAGCCGACGTCTGCGCTGATTGTGAGGATGATGATGGCCATGATGATCTCGGTGACGATCTGGGGCACGCTGGTGACCCGCTGCATGATGCTGCCGCCGTTCTTGAGCGCGCCGAAGAAGAAGCCCGACAGGATGACGCCGAGGGGGTTGTTGTTGGCGAGCAGCGCGACCACGATGCCGTCGAACCCGATGTCTGGGTTGAAGGCGGCGATCAGCTTGTGCTGCACCGCCGTGACCTCCATGGCCCCGATGACGCCGGCCACCGCGCCGCTGAGCGCCATGACCTTCAATATGATGCCGTTGGGCTTCATACCGCCGTAGCGGGCGAACTGCTGGTTGGTGCCCACGAGCTTGATCTCATACCCCAGCGTGGTTTTGAAGAAGAGGAAGGCGGCGATGAGCGCGACGATGACCGCCAGGTAGATGCCGACGCTCGCCGAGGAGGCGCCGAACGCCCCCAGCTTGGGCATCCAGAGAGCCTCGGGGAGGGTACGGCTCGCGTTCATCTGGGTGATCTTTTCCGGGTCGCGCATCACTTCGGCTGCCATGAACTCGGTCAGCAGCTGGCCGACGAAGTTGAGCAGCAGGGTGGTGACGACCATGTCGGTGCCGAAATAGACCTTCATGAGCGCCGGGATGAGCGCGAAGAGCGCGCCCGCCGCCGCCCCGGCGAGAAAGACGGGCAAAAGCCCCAGCCTGCCGGTCGTCTCCGGCAGGGCCAGCGCGATCCAGGTGGAGGCGATCGCCCCCAGGTAGATCTGCCCGTCCACGCCGAGGTTGAAGACCTCGGCCTTGAAGGGGATGCAGACCGCGACCCCCGCCAGGATGAGGGGGGTGGCCCAGCGGATGGTACCGGCCAGGTCGCGGGTGAAGGCGCGCCCCAGCCCCTGGAGCACGGCGGCGGGGTCGTAGCCGGAGACGGCGAGGAAGATCATGACGATCACGATTGCGACCAGCATCATCGCCACCTGGCGGCCGACCGCTTTGCCCGCGCCGCGTATGCGCTTGGCCCAAAGACTATTCTTCATCGCGCACCTCCCGGCGTTTCGCGCCCAGCATGTATTCGCCGATCTCATATTCGTCCGCCTCGCCGCGCAGGAACTGCCCCACAAGCTCCCCCTCGTACATGACGACGATCCGGTCGGAGAGGGCGAGGATCTCGTCGAGCTCGGCGGAGATGAGCAGGATGCCCCTGCCCTCGTCGCGCAGCTCGCCCAGCTTGCCGTGGATGTATTCGATCGCGCCGATGTCCACGCCTCGCGTGGGCTGCGCCGCGATCAGCAGCTCGGGCGACGATTCGAACTCCCGCGCGAAGACGACCTTCTGCATGTTGCCGCCCGACAGGGTGGAGAGTGGATAGGTCGCGTCGGGGGTTTTGACGAGGAAGCTTTTGCAGAGCTCCTCGGAAAAGCGGGAGATCTTCGCGTGGGAAAAGACGCCGCGCTTTGAGTAGGGCGGGGTGTAATAGCGGTTGAGGATGAGGTTTTCGCTGATCGTGCAGCTCTTGGAGACGCCCGTTTTGAGGCGGTCCTCCGGCACGTGCCCGATCCCCTTCTGCCGCCTGCGGCGGATGGAGTCCCGGCCGATCTCGCGGCCGCAGAGGCGGACGCTGCCCGCCTCAAGGGGGATCATGCCCGCGATCGCCTCCGCGAGGTCGGACTGGCCGTTGCCCTCGACCCCCGCCACGCCGACGATCTCGCCGCGCCGCACCGAAAGAAACACGTCGTGCAGCGGCATCCGCCCGGGCCGGGGCGCGGTGCGCACCTCCCGGAGCTCGAGCACCTTTTCACCGGGCGAAAAGGGCTTCATCGGGACCTCGGTGGCGACCTCGCGCCCGACGATCAGTTCGGAGAGCCTGCGCACGTTCATTTCGGAGGTCTCGCCCGCGCCGGTGACGACCCCCTTGCGCATGATCGTGACCCGGTCGGTGACGGCCAAGACCTCCTTGAGCTTGTGGGTGATGAAGACGATCGTGCAGCCCTGCTCCCGGAGCTTTCGCATGATGTTCAAAAGCCCGTCCGTCTCGGCGGGGGTCAGCACTGCGGTGGGCTCGTCGAGGATGAGGATTTTCACCTGCCGGTAGAGCGCCTTGAGGATTTCGACCCGCTGCTTTTCGCCCACCGAGATCTGGCTGATCTTCGCGCCAAGGTCCACCTTGAGGCTGTAGCGGTCCATAATTTCGGTGATCTCCCGGGCGGCGCGCGCCTCGTCGATCGAAAGCCCCCTGCGCGGGGTGCGCCCGAGGATGATGTTGCGCAGCACCGTCTCGTCGGGCATCAGCATGAAGTGCTGGTGCACCATGCCGATGCCGCGGCGGATGGCGTCCATCGGGGAGGAGATTTCACACTCCTGCCCGAAAATTTTGATGGTCCCCTCGTCCGGCTTCACCATGCCGTAGAGGATGCTCATGATGGTGGATTTGCCCGCGCCGTTTTCCCCGATCAGGCCGTGGATCTCGCCCTGCCCGATGCGGATGGAGACGTCGTCGTTGGCGATGACGCCGGGGTAGCGCTTGGTGATGTGGAGAAGCTCGATTGCAGAGGGCATGGACCTTACCTCCCGAACTCGCCCCGCTCATCCCACTCCTTCAGGATTTTGAGTGCCTCGGATGCAGCCAGGCAGGCTTTTTCCTCGCCGTTGTTGTAGGCAAAATTGTTGTTCTTGCGCGCCGCGACCACCGAAAGGACCGCCGCGATGCGCATGCCGTGCAGATAGCCGATGATAAACTGGCCGGCCGTGTCCATCTCGAGCACCTTGACGCCCTGCTGCTCGATGTCGGGCATGATGTCCTTCGCCCAGGAGGGCCAGTAGCTGTCCGGCTCGTCGCCGAGCGGGCGGCCCTGCCCGAGGTAGAAGGAGCCCGCGGTGTATTCGAGCGCGAGCCCGTAGCGGAAGCCGAGCCGCTCGCACGCCTCCGCCAGCGCCATGACCATGACGGGATCGGCGAAGGAGGGGAATTCGGGGTCGATGTAGCACTCGGAGGAGCCGTCCCGGGCGATGCACGCCACCGGGATGAGCAGGTCGCCGTTTTCAAAATTGGGGTCGATGCAGCCGGTGGTGCCCACGCGCAGAACGGTGTGCACGCCGGATTTTTTCAGTTCGTTTAAGCAGATCTCCGCGCTGAGCGCACCGATGCCGGTGGAGGTGGTGCCCTGCTCCATGCCCTGGTAGACGCCGCGTTTGGAGATGTAGTGGCGGCTGTGGGCCACATCCCGCACGTTTTCCCAGTTGGCGGCGATCTTTGCGGTGCGCTCGGGAGAACCGGGAATGATCACATAGCCGGGCATGTCGCCCTCCCGCAGGTGCAGGTAGTAGGATCTCCCGTCCTCCGTCTTCGGGTCGAGTATCTGGTCAAGTTTTTTCATAGTCGGTCCCCTTTCCTGTTTCTCGGTTCCGCCTCAGGCGTAGAGCGTGCGGATGGTTTTTTCGGTGTCCGTCTCCCGCAGGATGCGGATCGCCTCGCTAGCGATGCGGCAGGCCTTCTCCTCGCCGCCGTTGTCGCCCCAGGCTCCGGTGACGCGGTTCGCGTTCACAGCCAGCACCGCGCCCATGCGCATCTTGTGCAGGTAGCCCATGACCAGCTCGCCGGCCGTTTCGTTGTCGATCGCCACGATCTTCGCGTTGCGCAGACGGTCGACGATGTTCGCAGCCTCGGGCGGGAAGAAGCTCTCCTCGTCCCCGTCGAGCGGGCGGCCCTGGCCGACGTAGTAGGAGCTGATCGAGCAGACCACGCCCATCGTGTAGCGGTAGCCGAGCCGGCGGCAGGCCTCGATGAGGGCCTTTACGACGCGGGGATCGGCGAAGGCGGGAAATTCGGGCTTTACGTAGTGGGTCACGGCGCCGCCCTTCCGCATGCAGGCGGCGGGGATGATGATGTCGCCAAGGTCGAGGTCGGTGCGGATCGCTTCGGCGCAGCCTACCTTGACGCAGGTGTGCACGCCCACCTTCTTGAGCTCGTTGAGGCAGATTTCCGCCGGCTGGCAGCCGATGCCGGTGGAGGTCATCGCCATGTCGAAGCCCTCGTAAACGCCCGTCACGGTGCGGTATTCGCGGTTGTAAGCGATCTCCTTCGTATCCTGCCAGACGGCGGAGATGTGTTCGGTCGCGGCCTGGTCGCCGGGCAGGACGACGTAAGGGGGGACGTCCCCCTTGGCGAGACGCAGGTGGTAGACCTTTCCGTCGACGGTCGGCGCGGTTGCCTTGCTAGCCTGATTTGCCATAACAGTTTACCTCCCGGAAAATTTGATGCGGACGGCGGGGCCGCCCCGTTTTTTTGAAAGCGGCCCTGCGCCGCGCTCGAACGCGGCGCAGGGCCCGCCGGGGGATGCCTATTCAGCCGCGATGCGGTTCCAGTCGGGCGCGATGGGGTCGAACTCGACCACAAGCTCGCCCGCCTTGATCTTCGCCTCGATCTCCTTGCCCTTGGCGATGGCGTCCTTGAAAGCCGCGGCGTATTCCGCGTTGTCGGTACGCTCGGGGAAGGAGTCGTACGCCTCCCAATAGAGGTAGTAGCCGTCGTTGGTGATGTCGCGGATGCCCTGCTGCCCGCCGGGGAAGTTCCCGTCGACGACCGCCTGAATCGCGTCGTAGACGGCGGTGCCGTAGTTCATCTTGATCGTACCGACGAAGTTTTTGCTTGCGTCGGTGTAGTCCATGATGCAGCTCATGACGAAGACGTCCTTGCCGGTCTCGTTCACCGCCTCGATGATGCCCGCGTCGGGGGCGGCGCAGTCGCCCTGGATGACGTCGCAGCCCTTGTCGATCATGGCGAGCGCGACCTCCTTGGCCTTGGCGCTGTCCTCATAGCTGGCATAGGCAAATTCCACCACCGCGTCGGGGTTGGCGTCGCGCACGCCGCGCATGAAGCCGTTGCCCTCGGCGTTCGGGCCGGGCTCCTCGCCGCCGACGATGAAGCCCACGCGGTTGGTCTTGGTGGCCAGCCCCGCGATGTAGCCGTCGACATAAAAGGTGGTCTGGCCG
Organism: Anaerotruncus sp. DFI.9.16; assembly: GCF_024461615.1. Lineage (NCBI taxonomy): Bacteria > Bacillati > Bacillota > Clostridia > Eubacteriales > Oscillospiraceae > Anaerotruncus > Anaerotruncus sp. DFI.9.16. The sequence goes on along the minus strand of NZ_JANFZX010000002.1, from coordinate 122,740 downwards.
CGGAAGACGGCGTCCCACAGGTTGGCGACCGGCTCCTCGGGGGTGTTGATCTCCTGGAAGATGGCGGCGTACTTGGTGTCGGGGAACTCCTGTGCCACCAGCTTGGTCGCGTCGGACATGTAGCCGAAGGTGGTGATCACGAGGTCGTAGCCCTCCTGCGACATGCTGCGGATGTCCTCCTCAAAGGAGGCGGGGGAGGATTCGATCTTTTTGAACTCCACGCCCAGCTCGACGGCGGCGCGTTCGCCCGCGGCGGCCATGTCGTCCATGGGGCCGTTGTCGCCGAACTTCTGGTTGCCGATGAGTACGACGCGCACGGCGTCCCCGCCGTCCGCCGCGGGAGCGGCGGAATCCGCCGGGGCTGCTTCACCGGCGGGCTTGCCGCCGCAGGCCGCCAGCAGCGTCAGGATGAGGCAGAGGCTTAAAACGGTAGAGATGAGCTTTTTCATAATTTCCTCCTTGCAGGCGTTTGATAAGGTTTCTGTAGTCATGGGGGCGGGGGGTTCAGTCCGCCCCGAGGGCTTTTTCGGAGACGGCGGCGACCCGCCGCTGAATCTCCCCGAGGTCGAGTCCGGGGATGCGGCGGTCCTGCACCAGGCGGCGGCCGCCGACGAACACGTCGGTCACATCCGCGCCGGTGGCGCAGTAGACGACGTTGGAGCTCACGTTTTCGGCGCGTCCCGTCCGCAGCGGCGTCATGTGCGGGCGGGAGGCGTCCACGAGGATGAGGTCGGCCAGCTTGCCCTGCTCGATGGTGCCGAGCTCGTTTTCGAGGCCGAAGAGCTTCGCGCCGTTCACGGTGGCCATGTCGAGCGCGTCGTGCGCCGTGAGGGTGCGTACCCCGCCGTGCAGGCTGTGGACGAGCAGCAGGCATTTCATCTCGCGGAAGAGGTCGTTGGAGTTGCTCCACACGGCGCCATCGGTGCCGAGCGCCACGGTGACCCCCGCCTTCAGAAGCGCGGGGATAGGGGCGAGTCCGTCGGCGATCTTCATCTCGCAGATGGGGGTGTTCACCACCTTGGCGCCCCGCTTTGCCATCAGCGCGATCTCCTCCCCGTCGAGGTAGACCGCGTGGGAGCCGATGTATTTTTCCGTCAGCAGGCCGCAGCGGTCGAGCGCCCTGACGGGGCTTTCACCCATCCGCTCCACCGCGGCCGCGTGGCGCCAGGGGGTCTCCGCGAGGTGGCTCGTGAAATGGCAGCCGCTCTTTTCGACGATCTCCCATACCCGGCGCAGGCGCTCCCGGGTGAATTCCTCCTCCGGCAGCGTGCCGAGCAGGGGGATGAGGCCGTACTCCCGGCAGCGGGACCGGAAGGCCTCGAGCATCCCGTCGGTCAAAAACCCGTCCGAACGGTAAAAGTCGTATCGCACATCCTCCGCCGGCGCGCCGCGCAGGCCGATCTTCGCAAACGCCTCCTGCGAGAGGGGCCCGAGGCTCCAGTACATGTTCTCCACCAGCATTGTGGTGCCGCTGAGTAGCGCCTCGGCATAGGTCAGCAGGCGGGCGTGGTAGCGGTCCTCGTCGGTGACGCGGTCGTAATACCAGTTGTGTTCCGCAAACCGCTCCATCTGCTCGCCCAGCGTGGTGTTGTCCGCGCCGCCCTTGGCAAAGCCCATATCGCCGTGGCAGTGCCCGTTCACGAGCCCGGGCATCACGATCTTTCCGCGCGCGTCCACAAAGGCGCGCCCGTCCGCCGCCGTAAGCGGATGGGGCCCCGCGTAGGCGATGCGGCCGTCCGTTATGCCGACGCTGCCCGAAAGGGGCTTGTAGCGGTCGTGGGCGGAGATGATCACGCCGCCGGATATCACGGTATCAAACATCTTCTTCTCTCCCACAGAAAGCAGGGATTATTCCGGAATCCCCTGCAGAATGGTCAGGCTGGCCGAGACGCCCAGCCGGTCGGCGCCCGCTTCCACCACGGCCGCCGCGTCCTCGTAGGTGCGGATCCCGCCGGAGGCCTTGACCTGCAGCTTGGAGCCGACCACGCCGCGCATGAGGGCGACGTCGTGAGGGGTCGCGCCGCCGGTGCCGAAGCCGGTGGAGGTCTTGACAAAGTCCGCTCCCGCGCGCATCGCAAGCTCGCAGGCGGTCTTCTTCTGATCGTCGGAGAGGTAGCAGGTCTCGATGATGACCTTCGTGAGGGTGCCCGCCGCGGCGTCCACAACGGCCTTGATGTCGCGGTAGACAGTCTCGTCGTCGCCCGCGAGCAGGGCTCCCACGTTGATGACCATGTCCACCTCCTCGGCGCCGCGCCGGATGGCGTCCTGCGCCTCGAACGCCTTCACCTCGGGGGTGTTCGCGCCGAGCGGGAAGCCGATGACGGTGCAGACCCTGACGCCGCTGCCGTCCAACAGGCGCCTGGCCTGTTCGATGTTGCAGGGGTTGATGCAGACCGACGCCGCGCCGATCTCGAGCGCCTCACGGCAGATCTGCTCGACCTGCGCGGGGGTGGCGGTCGCCTTGAGAATCGTGTGGTCCATCATTTTGGCTAACTGTTTTCTGTTCATATCCGGTCCTCCTTGGCCTTGTTTTGGTTAAAGCATCTCCTGTTCCTTCAGGATGGTTACGATTTTTTGTTTGTCGGACTCACTTACCTCGCTCAACGGGGCTTTCATCCGGCCGAGCGGCGCGCCGACAAGTTCGCCGACGAATTTGTAGGCCGCCATAAAGGGCCCGATCTTCATCGCCTGGCGCACGCGCAGGATCTTTTCCTGCATGGCCCTCGCGGTCTCCCAGTCGCCCCTGTCGATCGCCCCGCAGATGCCGACGATGAGCTTGGGGAAGATGCAGGTCAGCAGGGAGAAGACGCCCACGCCGCCCAGCAGGCTCGTCGTGAGGATCTGTGCGTCGCTGCCGGCCATCAGTTCAAAGTGGCGGTCCCTGCCGATGAGGCGCAGCATCGTCTGCTGGTGGATGATGTCCTGCGTGCTGTCCTTGTAGCCCCACAGGTTGGGGACCTCGGAAAAGAGCCTCCCGATGAGCTCGGGGGAGAGCTTGTTGCCCGTCTCGGGGGCATTGTAGAGATAGACGGGCAGCTTGGTCTGGCCCGCGATCCCCGCGAAGTAGCGGTAGAGACCCTCCTCGGTGTATTTGTAGACGAGGGGCGGCGTAATGATGATCGCGCCGCACCCGCATTCCTCATACCGCTTCATGCAGTCCACGGCCATGTCGACGCTGTTGTAGATCAGGTTGCCGAGCACGGGAATCCGGCCGTCCGCGGCCTTGACGGCCCTGCGCACCGCTTCCACGCGCTGCTCGGTGGGGAACATGAGCGCCTCGCTCGCGAGGCCGTTGACAAATACGCCGGTGATGCCGTTTGTGATCAGGTATTCGATCTCCTCTTCGAGCAGCGCAAAGTCAATCCGCCCGTCGGCTGTGAACGGCGTGATGACCTCTGAGGCGGGCCCGTGGAACAAGAGCTCCTTTTGCATGGTCTGCTGACCTCCTGTGTGGAAATTTGAAATTGCGTTCACTCTGCAGGTGATTGCTTGTTGCAGTTCCTACTATATGGCATTTCCGAGCGTTTTTCAAGCAAATAATTGAAATTTAGATCAATTTTGTCAAGAAAACCAGAATAAGAATGCGTATTTATTGGTTTTATCCTTAAATAGTGAGAATTTGTTCAAATTATTGCTTCCGAAATTACAGATATGGGCGAGGACCAAAAAAAACCGGACACGATTATTTCCGGAAAAACGAATAAAACACAAAAAATTGAAACTATTCTCGAAAAGTAAAAACTAAATTTGAAATTTAGTCCAAATCTATTGACAAAGCAATCATTTTTTTCTATTCTAGAGAAAGAGAAGGAAGCAAAATAATGGGAATCAACCGTGGGGGGAAGACGATGAACAGAGATGGGCAGCTGCTCTATACCGTCGCGCGGCTCTACTATCTGGACAACCTGAACCAGGCCGAGATTTCGGCCGAAATGGGGCTGTCGCGCCCGAAGGTGTCCCGCCTGCTCGCCAAGGCGCGCGAGGACGGGATCGTGAATATCCAGATCAGCCCGCCGCCCTGCGGCGACGTGCACGAGCTGGAGGAGCGTATCCGGGCGCGGTTCGGGCTCGAGCATGTGCTGGTGACCGAATCGCCCTACGCGGACGACAAACGGGCGCTGGCCGATACCGTGCGGCAGGCCGCGCCCTTTTTCCAGGGCTTCCTGCGGGACGGGGACAAAATCGGGATCGCATGGGGCTATACGCTGCTGAAGCTGGCGGAACATCTCCAGGAGGTTTCGATGCCCGCCTCGGTCATCCTCCAGATCGCCGGGAATCTCGACAACGCCGACAGCAACAACTTCGCCAATGAGATCGTGCGGCACTTTTCCCAGAAGCTGGGGGTCAAATCGCTCAACACGCTGCCCTGTCCGGTGGTGGTGGAGAACTCCATCATTGTGGACCTTCTGCTGCACGACTCCAAGATCAGCCACATCATCAACCAGGTCAACGGCGTGGACGTGGCGTTTCCGAACATCGGCGTGCTCAGCGAGGAGAACTGCCTGTGGCGCACCGGATACATTTCCACAGAGGAGCTTCAGCAGCTTCACCGGAGCGGTTCGGTGGGCTGCATCTGCTGCCGCTTCATCAACAAGCGGGGGGAGATCGTGGACCCCTCCCTCGACGAGCGGACGATCAGCATCGGGCTCGAGGCTCTGCGCAGCGCCCGCCACTCCTGCGCCTGCATCGCCAGCGACGACAAGGTGCCCCCGCTCGTCGGCAGCCTGCGCGCGGGGCTGGTCGACGTCCTCGCGATCGACTCCCGCACGGCGGAGACCCTGCTCGCCTACGCGGAGGATTAGGGACGTGAAACAGGACCATAAAAAAGGACGCATCTGCGTCCTTTTTTTGCGCGCCGGGGCGAACCCCGCGGAATAGAGAGACACACCCTCCGCACATTCCAAAGAATGTGCGGAGGGTGTGCTTCTTTGCGGTGCGATATCGTGAATGAGAGGAGGTCAAACCAGGTCGGCCTTCAGCCGGGGTTCCCGGACGGACGCCTTCGTCAGCAGCTCCCTACCGACGCGGTTGACGAGCCCGCACATCCCGGCCTCGTCGATGCGGGTCAGCTTCCCGTCCCTGACGACGGTTTCCCCGTTGACCACGACGTCCTTCACCATGCGGGGGTCGCCGCTGATGACGATGCAGGCCGCGGGGTCGTTGCAACCGCCGGCATACTGCAGCTGGTTCCAGTCCATGACGACCAGGTCGGCCGCCATATGGGGCGCGAGGAAACCGATGTCGTCGCGGCCGAGCGTTTTGGCCCCGCCGGCCGTGGCGAGATAGAGGATGTCCTCCGGGCCGACGGCGTCCCGGCCCCAGGTGAGCCGGTTGACGAGATAGGCGCTGCGGATCTCCTCCATCATGTTGGAGGAGTTGCTGCTGGCCGCGCCGTCCACGCCGAGGCCGATGCGGCTGACGCCCGCCTTGAGGTAGGCCGGGATGGGGCTCACGCCGGAATTCAGGAACATGTTGGAGATGGGGCAGTGCGCGATGCCGGTGTTCGTCTTCGCCATCTGCCGCACCTCCTCCTCGTTGATGTGGACGCAGTGCGCGTAGTAGAAGCGGTCGCCCAGCAGGTCGTGCCGCCGGAACCATTCAAAGGGGCGGCAGCCGAATTTTTCGAGGGTGAATTCGGTCTCGTAGCGGCTTTCCGCCAGGTGCCCGTGCACGAGCAGGTCGTATTTTTCCGCGAGGTCGAGCGCGGCGCGCAGGCTTTCGAGGGTGCCGTACTGCGGCATGCTGGGCGCGACGCCCACCCGGCACATGGAAAACCGCGACGGGTCGTGGTAACGCTTCACGAGGCGCTCGGTGTCCGCGATGATCTCCTCCGGCGCGCTGATGATTTCGGGCGGGACGATGTTGCTTGCCAGCGATTCAAAGCCGCGGTTGGGATGGAACCGGATGCCGATCTCCTCCGCCGCCAGGATCGTCGCCTCCACCAGCCCCTCCACCGGGTGGGGATAGAAGAGGTCGTTGGAGGTGGTGCAGCCGGTTTTGAGCGCGTCGCCGAGCCCGGCGTAGACGCCCGCCCGGGCGACCTCCGGAGTCAGGTCCTTGAAGATTTCAAACATTACCTGGAGCCACGGCTCGAGCACCAGCCCGTTTGCAACGTTGATGTTGCGGATGAGGGACTGCCAGGTGTGGTGGTGGACGTTGACGAACCCCGGGAGGATGACGCGCCCGGAGGCGTCGACCACCTCGTCGATGGGGGTGGTCGCGCGGTGCTTTTCGGCGAGGCGCTCGCCGACGTCCACGATCTCATTCCCGCTGATCAGCAGGTCGCCGTGGCGGTAGCGGCGGCGGTCGCCGTCCATCGTCAAAATCCAGTCGGCGTTTTGGTAAAGGATGGTTTTCATGAGGAGCCCCCTATTCTGATACGGTGTCTTTCGCCTTCTTTTCGGCGGGGATCAGGACGCTGAGCAGGATGGCGGTGATGGCGGTGCCCGGCAGGCCGCTGAGCATCGAGGTGACCCAGAAGGGGAAGGCCGCGAGGCTGTCCGCCACCGCGCTGAACCCGATGCCGACCGCCAGCGAAATTCCCACGATCGTGGTTTCGCGGTTGCCCATCTCGCAGTTCTTGAGGATGTTGATGCCCGAGAGGATGATGACGCCGAAGGTCATCAGCGCCACGCCGCCGAGCACCGCGTTGGGGACAAGGGTGAAGACGGCGCAGATTTTCGGGCAGATGCCGCAGAGCATGACCAGCACGCCGGTGATCGCGATTACAAAGCGGCTGGTGACGCCGGTGAGGCCGCAGAGGCCGAGGTTGGCGCTGATCGAAATGGTCGGGCAGAGATTGAAGAGCGAGCCGAACACGCTGCTGATCCCCTGCGCGAGGATGCCGCCGTGCTGTTCCTTTCCGGTGGGCAGCCGGTTTTCGGCGAGGTTGGCCGCGGTGGTCTGATCGCCGAGCAGCTCGAGCAGGGCCACAAGGCAGAGGAAGCTGACCGTCACGATGGTGCCCAGCTCAAAGCGGATGCCGAAGTGCAGCGGCTGCGGCACCCGGAGCCACGCGGACTGGATCATTTCGGAAAAATCCAGCTTCCCCATAAAGCCGTAGACCGCCGTCATGACGACCATCGAGACGAGCGCGGCGCATTTTTGCAGGAGCCCCTTCGTAAACCGCTGGAGGAAGAGGGTCAGCAGGATGGTGCCGCCGGCCAGCAGGTAGTTGCTCAGGGAGCCGTAGTCGGCGCTCCCGGTGCCGCCCGCGCAGTAGCCGATCGCCACGCCGCACAGGCTGATGCCGAGAATCGCCACGATCGTGCCGGAGATGTAGGGCTTTACCAGCTTTGCAATTTGCTTGTAGAGCCCGCCCCATACGATCAGGCAGACGACGCTGCCGACCAGGCAGGCGCCCGTGAAGGTGTCGAGCCCGTGCTGGGCGGCGATGGCGATGCCCGGCGCCACGAAGACGAAGCTGTTGCCCAGAAAGACCGGCAGCCGCGCGCCGACGGGACCCGCGCCGATCGATTGGAGGATGCTGGCGATGCCCGCGACAAACAGGCAGGCGGCGATCAAAATGGTGATCTCCGAGGCCGGCAGGCCGATTCCGCCGCCGATCAGCAGCGGGATCGGGACCGTGTTCAGCAGCAGCACCGGCAGATGCGTAAATCCAAGGGCGATCGCTTCCCGCAGGGGGGGACATTCGTTGAGCCCGTAGCCTTTTGGAATTTTCTTAAACATTCTGTTTCCTCCTTACTCACGAGAAACTCGTGACACACACAGAAATCAGCTTTCCAGTGCTCTCCGCGGGAATTCGCGCGCAGACCCGCTGATGAAAATGGAATGTAACAAATACGATTGTTACATTTACAAAATACCACATTGCCAAAAGGCTGTCAATCGTTACATCGACAGAAATAAACCCGGATTTGTTGTATAAAACGCTTGAAATGGAGCAAATTTTTTAATATTTCCACCCGCCGGCTGAACGAATGGATGGGATCGCTTGCGTTAAACCTGATGTAACATAACGATGTTACCAAAATGTGTTTCACTGATTATTCGAAAACTTCACGCGGAATACTTGATGAAAAGGGATTGCTGTGCTAAGATGGAAAAAAAGACAGGATGCGTCCCAGAAACGGCAGGTGAGGCTTTTGAATATCCGGGAGATCGCACGGCAGGCGGGGCTTTCCATCGCCACCATTTCCCGCGTCATCAACCATCCCGAGACCGTGGCGCCCGAGACGAGGGAGCGCGTTTTGGGAATTTTGGAGTCCTGCAACTATTCGCCCAAGCTGGCCGCCAAGCCGCCCAGGAAAAAAACCGGCGCCGTCGTCCTGATCGTTCCGGTCCTGCCGCGGTATTACGGCATCCTTGCCGGCATCCGCCAGGTCCTGCAGGCCAACGGCTACCAGCTGACGATCTGCGAGACGAGCGGTTTTCGGGGCGGGGAGAACGGAAGCATCCGCGCGGTCGCGGCCTCCCGGCCGGACGGCGTGATCCTGGTGCGCGGCTCCGAAGCCCCGCCGGAGCTCGGGCCGCTTAGACAGGCGGGGATTCCCGTCGTTCTGATCGGGAAGTGCGCGGACGCGGAGAGCGAGAACAATTGCAGCATCAACTTCCAGGACGCCGCCGCCAAGCTCACCGCCCACCTGATCGACATGAAATACACCCGTATCGCGCTGGTGCAGACCGAGGCGGACTATCCGGAAAAGCCGCAGATCACGGCGGGCTTTTTGCAGGCGCTTGCGGCGGGCGGCCTGGACGCGGGCGGCTGCCCCATCCTGGAAACGGAGGACAGCGTCCGGGGCGGGTACATCGTTTTAAAGGAGATGCTCGCGGAGGGGGAAGCCCTGCCGCAGGCGTTTTTTGCCGCCGACGACGGCATCGCGGTCGGCATCATGAAGGCGGCGCAGGAGGAGAAGCTCGCGGTTCCCCGCCAGCTGGCGGTCGCCGGCTTCACGGACTCCGAGATGGCCACGGTCGTCTGCCCGGCGCTCACCACGGTGGAGCATCCGTATGAGCGGCTGGGGACGGTGGCCGCCCGGCGGCTGATCGACCTTATCGAGAACAGCGAGCTTTACGACATCGAAACGCAGGAGATCGTGCTGAAATCCAAGCTGAAGATCCGCAAATCCTGCGGCAATAAGAAGAATATCTATGAGCAGTTCGAGTGAGGGGAGGGGAAGCGGTATGTGCACAGCGGTGGATTTTATGGGCCTGCCCCTGAAAAACCCGGTCATCGTGGCGGCCGGTCCCTGGTCGCGGGACGCCGCGTCGATCCAAAAGGCGATCGACGCGGGGGCGGCGGCCGTCGTCACCGAAACCATCACACTGGAAAAGAGCCAGCTTCTCCGGCCGCGCATCTACCGGCAGGAGGGGCGGCTACTTAATACGACGCTCTACAGCACGCTGTCCTTCGAGCAGCTGGAGCGGGAGCTTTCGCAGGTCCGGAAGGGGGACAGCTTCCTGATCTGCAACATCCGCGGCGGCACCCCCTCCGAGCTTGCCTACACCGCCACGGCGGTGGAGCGCTTCGGCGCGGACGCGCTGGAGCTCTGCTGCTTCACCCCCATCGGGACCAAGATGGAGAACCTCGCGATCCATCCGGATGAGATCTACGAGATGATTCGGCAGGTCACCCAAAAGGTCTCTGTCCCCGTGATGGTGCGGCTGCCCCATCACGCGGCGTCCTCCCGGGAGTTTGTCCAGGCGGTGGAGCGCGCCGGGGCGAAGGCTGTCAGCGCGATCGAAACCCTCTCCGGGCTCATCGGGGTGGACGTCGAGCGCGGCCGCTCCCGGACGCCCACGATCGGCGGGTATTCCGGCCCGCATATCCGTCCGGTTTCGCTGGCGGCGACCGCCATGCTCAGCCAGCTGGCGGACTGCCAGATCGCATCGATGGGCGGGGTGGAGGACGCGCTCAGCGCGCTGGAATTCCTCATGCTGGGAGCTTCGGTGGTCCAGCTGGGCTCGGCGGTCCTGCTGGGAGGATACGGGCGGATCACCCGGACGGTGAAGGATCTGGAGGCGTGGATGCGGGCGCACCGGTACGGCTCGGTCGAGGAGCTGCGCGGGATCGCGCTGGACTCCCTCTCCCCCTTTGAGGAGATCCTCACCCGCCGGCTGCACGCCTCGCTGGATTCCCCCTGCGGGCAAAGCTGCGGGGAGGTCGGCTGTCCCTGCGTCACCGCCTGCCTCGACGGAGCGGTCGTCCGGGAGGGGGACCGCGTCCGAGTCGTCCGGGAGCGGTGCTCCGGCTGCGGGCTCTGCGTTTCGCTCTGCCCCGGCGGACATTTTTCCCTGCGGAAATAGGCGCACATATCAAAAGAGGCCGCTGAACCTGTTCAGCGGCCTCTTTTGATATGGGTTGCCTTTACGGGTTGACGAGCGCGGGCCCGTCCCCTCCCTCCACCCAGGCGAAGATCTCCCAGATATTGCGCTCATAGTCGAGGAAGTAGGCGGCCCGCGAACCAAATCCGAAGGTCTCGGGCTTGCTGATGCAGACCACTCCCTTGGAGGTGAAATCCTCGTAGATTTCGTCCACGTCCTCCACCCGCGGGACCTTGATCGCGGTCATGAAGTTGTGCGCCTCATCCATGAGGTTCTGCTCGCCCATGATCTCGGCGACGGCGTCCCGCGCCCAGATTGCGATCGTCGCGCCGCGGAAGGAATACTCGATAAAGTTGGGGTTTTCCACTGTCGGCTGGATCCGCTTCGGCTGGAATCCCCACTTGTCCTCAAAGAATCGGCGGGAACCGTCAAAGTCCTTCGGGAAAAAACAGATGGCTTCAATGTTGTCCAGTTTTTCAACCGCGCTCATAAAATCGCTCCTTTATATTTATTTTTACCGCGTGGTTATGCGGCCGGGTACCTGGTGCCTGGGGCGGGCGGAAGCGCCCGAAGTCACAGGGAGGAGAGCTGCCGGAAAGCGCCGCCGCGCAGGGAGGCGTACACCTCCCGGTAGACGCGGTGGAGTCGGCGGTAGGTCTCGGCGTTTTCCGGGATCGGCGGCACGGTATGCGAGATGTGCACCATTTCGCGCGCACCCTCCCGCACGTCGTCGAAGAGGCCCGCGCCCACCGCACCGATGATCGCCGCGCCGACCAGCGTCGCGTCCGCGACGGCAAGCACCTTGACTTCCGTGGCGAACATGTCGGCAATGATCTGCCGCCAGAGGCGGGATTTCGTGGCGCCCCCCGTGATGGCGAGGGAACGGATGGAGACGCCGGATTCCCGCATTGTCTCGTACATGTCCTTCGCCTCGAGGGTGATCCCCTCCATGACGGCGCGGAGCAGGTCGTTTTTGGTGCTCGAGAAGGTCAGCCCCGCGAAGACCCCTCTGGCATCCGGGTCCCAGTTGGGATACCCGCTTCCGGTCAGGTGGGGAAGGAAGACGACCCCGTTTGAACCGGGCGGGCTTTGTTCGGCGCGGATATCCATCAGCCGGTAGGCGTCCGTGCCGGTATCTTCCGCGTGAGCGCATTCCGCCTCCGCGAGGACGTCGCGCGCCCACCGATAGGCGCTCGCCGCCCCGAGCTGGTTGGCCTCCAGCTCGCAGATGCCGAAGGCGGGGGAGAGCGGGGCCATCAGACCGGCAGTCTTGCTGAGGTCGAGGGACCGCGCGCCCGCCACGAGAAAACCGGAGGTGCCGAGGGTAAGGGAGGCCATGCCGTCGCTCACAACGCCCGCGCCGATGGCGGCGCACTGCTGGTCGCCCGAACCGGCGATCAGCGGCAGCCCCTCCGGAAGCCCGGAGCGGGCGGCGGCCGCGGCTGAGACCGAGCCGATTCGCGCGCCGGATTCCACGAGGGGAGGCAGCTTTGCACGGTCGATACCGGTCGCCGTCAGGATGCGGTCGGACCAGCCGCGCGCGGCGAAATCCACCAGCCCCAGCGTGCAGGCGGCCGTCAGCTCGGCGCGCAGCTCCCCGGCGCCGAACCGGTAGGACACATAGTCCCCGAGGTGTACGATCCACCTCGCGCGGCGGTATGTATCCGGGTCGTTTTTCAAAACCCAGACGAGCTTATGGATGGCGAAGGGAGGCGAGACGGGCATCCCGCTGATGCGGTAGAGTTCGCCAGGATCGATCCGTCCGGCCGTTTCGTCGATCGTCTCCGCCGCACGCTGGTCCTGCCAGCCGTAGAGGCGGCGGTCGATCATCCGCATTTCATCGTCCAGGAAGCCGAACGTCGACCGCTGGCAGGAAAAACTGGCGCAGGCGAGCTGGGAGGGGTCGACGGCCGCCGCTTCCACGGCGCGCCGGCAGGCATCAAAGGTCTTTTCGACGATCTCCTCCGAATCCTGCTCCACCCATCCGGGTCGGGGATAGGCGGCGCCGTATTCCCGGTACCCCTGCCCCGCCACCGAGCCGTCCGTCCCGATAATCATCGCTTTCGCGCCGGTGGTGCCCACGTCGATTGCCGCGATATAATGTTCCAAACAGAGCTTCTCCTTTCCCGGCCCGTCAGAGGAGGCCGATTTCCTTCATCTGGTCGTACGCGTCGATGATCTGGCCGGACGCCCGCGTCCCGATGAGTTCCGCCCCGGCCTTGATGAAGGCGTAGGCGTTCTGGGGACGCGGGAATTTGACGCCGGCCACCTTCAGCCTGACCCCGGTGCCCGTGAGCGCCTTTTTCATGACAAGGAACTGGTCCATGCTGGGGCCCTCGTACTGTCCGGTGGAGGTTTTCGCGTAGTCCAGTCCCGCCTCGGCGATAAGCCCGCATACCCGCGTGATCTCCTCATCCGTCAGGAAGCACACTTCCAGGATGACCTTGGTCAGCGCGTCCTTCCCGGCGATCCGCTTGAACGCGTCCAGCTCCGCCTTCGTCACGTCGTAGCGGCCGTCGCGGACCGCCCCGACGTTGATGATCAGGTCGAGGGTGTTGCAGCCCGCCCGGAGCGCCTCCTCCATCTGGGCGATCTTTACGGGCAGGGGGGAGGACCCGAACGGGAAGTCGATTCCCGTTCCGATCAAAAGGTCGCTCCCCGCCAGCTCCTCCCGGACGACAGGGGTCCAGTAGCTGGTCGCGGAATAGAACGCCGCGCAGTTGTAGGCGCGCGCGGTGCGGCAGCCCTCCCGGATCTCCCGTTCGCAGGCGTTTTTGGGGAGCACGCTGTGGTCGAACAGCTTGCCGAGTTCCTTTTTGGAGATGTGCGCAAGATCAACCATCCGAATCCCTCCAGCAATCAGTAGGCTTTTTCAAGCAGGCGGGTGATGTCGGCGGCATCCAGGGTCTGATAGTCGTTATCCAGCCCCACGCCCATATAGGCGACCGTCGCCTCGGCGATCGCGCGCACGTCCGGGCCCACCCCGACCTCGCGCAGCGTCTTGTCGAGCCCGATATCCCGGAGCAGCGCCCTGATCTCATCGATCGAGCCGGCCAGCAGTTCCTCGTCGGAGCGGCCCTCCGTCTTAGCCGCGGGGTTCAGCAGCTTCCCGACCACCTTGTATTTGTCCGGATTGGAGCGCATGTCGTACTCGTAGACGACCGGCGCGAGCGCCGCCAGGAATTCGCCGTGCACGACGTTGTCGATGCCGCCAGCGGCATGGGCGACGGCATGGCAGTTGGTCACGCCGCCCATCGAGATGGCAATGCCCGCCAGCGTGTCCGCCAGCGCCATCTGCGAGCGGGCCTCGAGGCTGCCGCCCCGTATGACCGCCTCGCGCAGGTATCTGCCGACTATTGAGATCGCCCGCTCGGCGTAGAGGTCGGAGATGGGGGTGGACATGCGGCTGGTGTAGGCCTCGAGCGCGTGGCAGAAGACGTCGAAGCCGGTGCTCGCCGTAATCCTCGGAGACAGGCTGAGCATGAGCTCGGGGTCGATAATCGCGTGCCTGGCCCAGGTGTAGTCGCAGCCGAAGCCGGGCTTTTCCTTTGTTTCGGGGTTGGTGATGACCACATACTGGGTCACGTGGCTGCCGGTGCCCGACGTGGTGGTAACTGCAACGACCGGTAAGGTCGCGCCCGTGATCGCCTGCCGTCCGCCGCTCGGGGTAGGGGCGAAGTCCCAGATCTTTCCCCGGTGCCCCGCCGCAATTGCGATCCCCTTGGCGGCGTCGATCGCGCTGCCGCCGCCGAGGCCGATCAGGACGTCGACGCCGCTGTCCATGGCAAGCGCCGCGGCCCGGTCGACATCGACCGAGAGCGGATTGGGGCTGATATCGGTGAACGCCACCGACGCGACGCCGCTGTCCGAAAGGATTTTTTCCAGCCGCGCGAGCAGGCCGTTTTCCCGGAAGAAGGGCCCGGTCGTGACGATCATCGCCTTTTTCCCATACTGCTTTACAACTTCTCCGGCCTCCCTGATTTTCCCGGGGCCAAAGGTGAGCCTGACCGGCGTGTTCCAATTGAATTCCATGGTGTTCCTCCTAAAGCTGGGATGTGTTTGCGCGAGCAAAACATCCTCTGGTTTGTGGACGGCCCCGCGGTTCAGTCTTCCGGCCGGAGGAGCTCCCGCGGGTCGTACCGCGCGAGAACCCGTTCCCCGGCCTCGCGCGCGGCCTCCATGATCCGTTTCCGGTCCACGCGGCAGAGGCTGCGGTCGCGCATGACCGCGCGCCCGCCGATATAGCTGTCGCGCACGTCCTGCCCCGTCACGCTGTAGGCGAGGGTGGAGAGGACGTTGTCGTAGTGGCCGAGGCGCAGCGGGCAGAGGTGGGGCGCGTCGGTATCGATCGTGATGAAATCGGCGCGCTTGCCGACTGCGATGCTCCCGAGCTCCTCTTCCAGCCCAAAGACCCGCGCCCCTTGGATGGTGGCCATCTCGAGCGCCTGTCGTGCGCTGACCGCGCGGACGCCGCCCGTGATCGCGTGCAGGAGCAGGATCCCCTTGATCTCGCGGAAGAGGTCGTTGCTGTTGTTCCACAGCCCGCCGTCGGTGCCGAGCCCGACCGGGACGCCCGCAGCGAGGTAATCGGGGATCGGCGCGACCCCGTCAGCGATCTTCATCTCGCAGAGCGGGGTGTTGACGACGCGGAAATCGGCCCTGCCGAGCATCCCGACCTCCTCCCGGTCCACCTGCACCGCATGGGAGCCGATGATGGGGGCGATATTGAGAAGCCCGCGTTCCTGGAGGTAGCGCACGGGGGTTGTGCGGAAATGCTCGGCGATGTGGCGGGACCGCCAGTCGGTCTCGGCGAAATGCTGGGTAATGAGCACCCCGCTGTCGCGCGCGAATTCCTCGATCAGGCGCAGCTGCTCCTCGTCGAAAAATTCCTCCGAAAGGCTGCTGACGACGGGCAGGATGCCCTGTTCCCGGCACTCCGAAAAGAACGCCGCATAGTCCTCCCGCAGGGCTTTTGCCCCGCCGGCGGCGAGACGGTCCTGGATGTCGTCGGAGACGCCGCCCCGGATTCCCGTTTCGGCCATCGCCCGTACCGAGTCCTTCCCGAGGGAGGTGTACTCGTGCTCGAGGAGGAAGGTGGTGCCGGACATGATCGCCTCGATATAGGTCAGCTGGCGCGACCAGAAGAGGTCCTCCTTCGTGAGGTCCTCCAGGAAATAGCGGCGCGGCTCGTAAATTTCATTCTGCTCCAGCAGTGTGAGGCCGTCCCCAAGCCCCCGCAGGACGGTCATGTCGCCGTGGACGTGGCCGTTGACCATGCCGGGGAAGATGATTTTGCCCGCCGCGTCGACGCGCTCCCGCGCCTCGCCGGGGAGCGCGCCCTCGCATACCGCGGCAAACCGTCCGTCCGTCACGCCGATGGAGCCGACGAACGGCCGGCAGCCGGGCTCCATCGTGACGATGATGCCGTTTTCAAGTTTCAGATCAAACATGCGACCCCTGCCTTTCAATGGCGGAAGCGGCGGGGAACCCGGGGCTCCCCGGCCGCTCCCGTCCTTTGGTTCGTTTAGGCCTTCGCGGAGGCCTCGTCGTCGACCACCTCGCCGTAGATCACCGGCTCGGGGTTTTCGCCGCGCTTGAGCGCGGGCAGGTAATTGTCAAAGAAGTCGTGGAAGAGGCGCATGATCTCCTTGCGGTTCCCGATGATCAGCGTGACCGTCAGCAGGATGAAGACGGCGCTGATGAGGTCCTGCAGGGCCCAGATCGCGGCGACGTCCAGCGTGGAGAGGAAGACCAGCGGCAGGACGTAGTAGCAGATGTGGGCGTATTTGAGCACGGGCGTCAGCCGCCGCTTGCCCAGACAGAAGTTCAGCGACTTTTCGCAGGAATAGAAGAGCGCGATGATCGTCGTCCAGACGAAGAAGCCCAGGATGATCGCCATCAGGTAGGCGCCCCACTCGCCGTAAGCCATGCGGAAGGAGATCGTGGAGAGCTGGCCGCTGGTGATGTCGCCGTAGTCGATGTAGGAGTTGGTGATGATCAGGGTGAGCGCGGTCATCGTGCAGATGACGATGGTGTCCACGAAGATTTCGCCCCACGCCCACGCGCTCTGGCGGACCGGATGGTCGGTCCTGGCCGGGGCGTGCAGGACGATGCCGAGCCCGGTGCCGGCGTCGTTGGAATACATCCCGCGCGCGAGGCCGTAGCGGACCGCGTCGCGGACGGTGGCGCCCGCAAAGCCGCCGACGCCGGCGATCGGGGTAAAGGCGTGGGAGAAGATCGAGCCGAAGGCCGCGGGGATCCGGTCATGGAAAATGACCAGGATGCCGACGCAGGCGACGATATAGAGGATCGCCATGAAGGGGACGGCCTTTTCCGCAACGGCGGAGATCCGCTTGAGGCCGCCGGCGACAGTGATGAACACCGTGATGCCGAGGAAGGCGAGGATGAAGCGCTTGTCGATGCCGAACGCCTCGTGGATCGAGTTGGTGAACGCCTCGCTCTGGGTCAGGTTGGACCAGGGCCCGGAGATGACGCACCACAGGCCGACCAGGAAGCCGCCGACCTTCCAGCCCATGGCGTCGCGCACGACGAACGCTCGCTCGCACATGAACTCGTTGGAGGATTTATACCGGACGCGGTAGCGCTGCCCGAGGATGATCTCGGCCGCCTTGGTGGACATGCCCACCAGTCCGGCGACCCACATCCAGACGATGGCGCCAGGGCCGCCCATCGTGACCGCCGTCGCGACGCCGGCGATGTTTCCGACCCCGACCGTGCTGGCGAGCGCCGTGCATCCGGCCGCGAAGCTGGAGATGGTCCCCTCGCCCTTTTCCCCCTTCTTGAAGAGCTTGCCGATGGAATTCTGGAACATGAACTTGAGGGAGAACTGGTATTTGAATTTGAACTTGATCGTCATGTAGATACCGATGCCCAGCAGGGCGATCGTCATCGGGGTCCCCCACAGGAAATTGGCGACCGCCTGTATGCCGTTAACCAGGAAATCCATTATCTTTCCTCCTCATCTGATCTGTCAGGTGAATACGTCCAATGCGGAATTGAATTCGGAAATCAGGTCGTCAATGTCCTCCGTTCCCACCGAGACGCGCAGCAGTCCCTCGTGGATTCCCATCTTGAGGCGGATTTCCTCGGGCACGCCGTAGTGGGAGGAGGAAACCGGATGGGACATGCTGGTGCGCAGGCCGCCCAGCGTGGTCAGGTATTTGACGAACTGGAGACGGTGCAGGAATTCGTTGATCTTCTCCCGGTCGTCCGCCACCGAAAAACTCAGCATCGCCCCGCAGCCGTGGGGGAACATCCGCTTGGCCAGCTCCCGCTGCGGGTGGGTGTCGAGGCTCGGATGGTTGACGCGCCGCACGTGCGGGTTTTTAAGCAGCGCCCGGGAGAGCAGTTCGGCGTTTTCGATCTGCTTTCTGACGCGCAGGCCCATCGTGCGGACGCTGCGCAGGCAGAGCCACGAGGACACCGGGTCCGCGCAGCAGCCGGTCAGGATATACTGGTTGCGCAGCTCCGCGCCGATCTCGGGATTGTTGTAGGTGATGGAGCCCGCCGTCAGATCGCTGTGGCCGCCGAAATACTTGGTGAGGCTGTGCATGACAAGGTCCGCGCCGTGCTCCAGCGGCTTGATGACGAACGGGGTGGTAAAGGTGCTGTCCACCATCAGGACGGCGCGCGCACCGTGCGCGACAGCCGCGACCTCGTCCAGGTCCACCAGCGTGGTGAGCGGATTGGAGATCACTTCGGTGTAGAGGACCTTTGTATTGGGCCGGATCGCCTTGCGGATTTCGTCCGGGTTGGTAAAATCGGCATAGCTTGTCTCAATCCCGTACCGGGGGAGGATGTTGTCCATCAGGTCGATCGTCTCGCCGTAGAGCGAGCTGTTGGCCAGGATGTGATCCCCCTGTTTGGTGCAGGTGTGCAGGGCAAGGTTGATCGCCGCCATGCCGGAGGAACAGACGAAGGTCTTCTGCCCGTTCTCCAGGTAGGAGATCGCCTTGCCCAGCGCGTTGCGGTCGGGGTTTGCGATCCGGTTGTAGACGTAGCCGTCCGCGTCCACCGTTTCGACGAGCTCGTGCAGGTCGCCCATGGCGTAGGCGCTGGCGAGGAAAATCGGGGGTGCGTCCGCATGCAGGACGTCCCCGTCCAGCTCGTCTCCCGCGTAAAGAAGCCCGGTATCGTCTTTCATTTGGTTCATCATAACTCACCTCAAAAATTGGTATCGCCGGTGTCCGGTGAATGGTTCCGCGCCGTCCGGGGCCTGTCGCGACCAGGCCCGACGGTACGTGGGAATTTTAACAGTTGCCCGCTTGACGACCTCATTGTAGACCTTGACGCTACGTAAAGGTCTATTCACGTTTTGTTGGAGAATCGAACAAAATATTCTGTAGATTTAGCCAATTATTGATCAAACAAGCCAATACAACCCGCGTGTGGGAAATACAAAACGGCCGGCCTGGCAGGGCTGTTTCAAACGTCAACAATCCTGTCAGGCCGGCCGTCCGGCGGGCCGCGGGACCTTTGGTTCCCGTTTTTTCAGAGGAGGATCTGGATTTCGTACTCCGCCCGCTCGTACTCCTTGAGGTTGTCCTCATACTCGTTGGCGATGACGAGCGTGTGCGGGGGCGGCTCCCGGATGTAGTCCCGGATGCGGTGGGTGTCGATGTCGTCGAGGAAAATCCGCGAGCGAAAGCAGAGGTACTCCCCGGCGGGCAGGCTGCGGATGCCCGGGGAGAGGACGGCGGGCTTCTCCCGGAGGTAGACGAAGTAGCCGGCCTCCAGAAAGCGGCCCTCGAGCATGGCGTCGAAATCCATCAGAAAGCCGTATTGGCGGCGGTAGGCGAGGCGTTCCTCCTGCTTCCGGCTCTTCAGGGCGGCCAGCCGCACCGCCTTTTCGTCGACGGGCTCCCCCGCGAAACAGGGGGTGTTGAGGATATACCGCTCCTCCAGATGGACGCGGTAAAACTCCTCGGGCGGTCTGCCGGAGGCCCCGTAGGTGAAGTATTCGATATACCACTCGATGTCCCGCAGGATTTTTTCCGATTCCTCGATGGCGCGCCGCTGCTTTTCCCGCTGCTCGTTGAGGTGGGAGAGCAGCGTTTCCACGCTTCCCGAGAGGATGACCTCCTTGATGCTCTCGAGCGACAGGCCGAAGCTCTGCAGGTACTTGATGCGGTCGATGTAGTGAAACTGCTTGAAGGAGTAGTAGCGGTACCCGGTGTCCGGGTCGGTGTAGGAGGGGGAGATCAGCCCCATGGAATTGTAGTAGCGCAGGGTGCGCGTTGTAATGCCCATCAAGGCCGCGGTTTCGCCAATGGTATACAATTCTTTCATAACGCACCTCCGTTGTTAAATCAACCTGACATGATTATACCAATACGATCATATATTGTGCAAGTATGATTTTGTGCATATAAATCTCTTGACAAGTGGGCCCGCAGACGCTACTATATTTGTATATACAGGAACGTTCAAGTAAAGGCGGAGAGGGAGGCTGCCGCGCCGGGGACGGTTCCTGTCTATCCCGCTTGCACGCCAAATGCCTGTCTACAGGCGTTTGGCACGACCCTGTCCGCTTGCTTGACATTGTCCAGACACGTAATATAATGAAGGAGGATACATAAAAATTTCCAACTGCTGATAAAGCGTCGGAAACCGGAGGGAAAGTATGGTACTGGACAAAAACAGCCCGAAGCCGCTGTACGCGCAATTGGAGGACATCCTGCGCACCGCGATCCTCAACAAGGAATGGGAAGTGAATCATGCCATCCCGTCTGAGATTGAACTCAGCCGGATGTACAGCATCAGCCGGATGACGGTGCGCGCCGTCATTACCCAGCTGGTGAACGAAGGGATGCTCTACCGCGTGCAGGGGAAGGGCACGTTTGTCGCCGAGCCCAAAATCTCCACGAAATCGCTGGCCTACATGGGCGTGCGCGAGCAGCTGGAACGGATGGGTTATCAGACCTCGACCCGCCTCGTCCGCTTCGAAACGGTCAGGGCGAACGCGCACATCGCCGGAAAGCTGGGGATCACCCGTGGGGACGAGGTCGTCTTCATCGAACGGGTGCGCCTGGTCGAGGGCTGCCCGCTCAGCCTGCATCTCTCCTACCTGCCGAAGGCCATGTGCCCCTCCCTCACGGAGGAGTACCTGGAGACCGAGCAGCTCTGCGTGATCGTGGAAAAACAGTTCGGACTGAAGGCCGCCGCGGTTTCCGAATCGCTCGAATCGGTGCTGGCCACCGAGGAGGAGGCGGAGCTGCTGGAGATCGACCGAAGGTTTCCTCTCCTGATGCTTGAGGACGTCAACAAGTCCCCGGTTGGGCGCATCTTTGAATACAGCAAGGTGCTCTTCCGGGGGGATAAGATCAAACTCCATTTTGAATACGAAACCAAATAATCAGGCATTCGGCCGCGGTATGCCGCAGGGAGAGCGGGAAACAGCCGCGTTCCGCCTGCCGGAAAGCGAGGCTGTTATGAACGGCAATCTGTTTGTCCGCGTTTTGAGGCGGGCGAGGGAGTCCTCGACCGCCTGTGCATCCATCAACATCCTCAACTACAACACCGCGCGCGCGGTCATCCACGCGGCCGAACGGGCGGGGCGCCCGGTAATCCTGCAGCCCTCCGTCGGTACGGTGCGGCGCTATGGGGTCTCCGAAATGTTCCGGATGATCGACGGGCTGCGTTCGGCGGCGTCCGTCCCCGTCGCGCTGCATTTGGACCACTGCAGGGACGAAGAACTGGCGCGCGCCTGCGCCGACGCCGGATGGGACGCGGTCATGATGGACTATTCCGCGCTGCCGCTGGAGGAGAACATCCGGAAGACCCGTGAAATGGCCGCGTACGCGCACCCGCGCGGCGTTGCGGTTGAGGGGGAGGTGGGCGTCATCTTGGGCGTGGAGGAGGAGGTCTCGAGCAAGACCGCCAGCGCCGCGTCCTATGAGGACACGCTCGCCTTCATCGAAGGGGCGGGCGTGGACGCCATCGCGCCCTCCATCGGGACGGCTCACGGGCTGTATACCGGCGTGCCGGCGCTCAATTTCGGGCTGGTGGAGCGGCTCGCCGCGCAGCCGGTCCCCATCGTCATCCATGGCGGCACGGGGCTGCCCGCGGCGGATTTCCGCCGGCTGATCGCCCTCGGCGCCGCGAAGATCAATCTTTCCACCGCGCTCAAGCAGGTCTATCTCGGGGAGTCCCGCAGACAGCTTGAGAACCCGGACGTCGCCCCGGTCGCCTTCGACGAGGCGGTCGAGAACGCGGCCTCCCTGCTGATGGAGAAGTTCATTCGGCTGTTCGCCGGGGAGGACGTCGAGCTGTGAAACCTGTCACGGTAGGCCCGGCCGGTCGGGCTGCTTACGAATGCGACCTGCACAGCCACACGACCCGGTCGGACGGGAACGACACTCCCCGGGAGTCGATCGACCGCGCGGCGGCGCGCGGGCTCAGGGTCCTCGCAATCACCGACCACGACGTCCTGCCGCCGGCGGAGGTATCCCTCCCCGACGGGAGCGTCCGGGAAATCCACGCCTATGCCGGGGAGCGGGGCGTCTGCCTGCTGCGCGGCATCGAGTTTTCCTGCGAAACGGAGATTCAGGACGTCCACATCGTCGGCTTCGGTTGCGACTGGGAGGGGCCGGATATGGCCCGGGAGGTTGCCCGCATCGCGGAGAGCAAGTCGGGCTCCTACCTCGAGCTCATCCGCAGGCTGAACGAACGGGGCTACCGGATCGATCTCACAGAGCTGCTCGCCGCGGGCGGGCGGGAGATCCCCGTCGCGGAGCTGCAAAAGAAAGCGATTTTTGACTACATGGCGGCAATGGGGTACGTCTCCGCCTGGAGCGAGGCGAAGCTCCTGGTCCGGGAGGACCCCGCCCTCAATGTCGAGCGGGAGAAGCCCGGCGCGCTGCGGATCATCGAGGCGATCCACCGCGCGGGCGGGACGGCGATCCTCGCGCATCCCTATCTGATTGACGAGCAGGTCCGCTTCCAGGGGGAGCGGATCGGGCGGTGGCGGCTGATCGAGCGGCTGGCCGGGGCCGGGCTCGACGGCATGGAGGTGCGCTATACCTACGATAAGACGACCTGCAGGGACCGCCGCCCGCCGGAAGCGATCTGGGCGGAGGTGCGGTCGCGGATGCCGGAGGGGCTGTTTGCCTCGGGCGGCTCCGACTATCATGCTGATTACAAGAAAGGACAGGACAATCCGCGCGACCTCGGGGAATGCGGGCTGACAATGGAAGAGTTTTTATCCGTCCCCGTCTTCGCGCGCCTGTACCGGACGGGAGGTTAAGATGAAAGAGATTGTGGAGATCAGATGGCACGGCCGCGGCGGCCAGGGCGCAAAGACGGCGTCGCTGCTGCTTGCGGACGCGGCCTTCAACACCGGCAGGTATGTGCAGGGATTCCCGGAATACGGGCCCGAGCGGATGGGCGCGCCCATCACCGCCTACAACCGGATCAGCCGGGAGCGCTGCACGGTGCACAGCAACATCTATGAACCCGACTACGTTGTGGTGGTGGACGAGACGCTGCTCTACGCGGTCGACGTGACGAAGGGGCTCAGCGAAGAGGGCGCGGTGATCGTCAATTCGGACAAAAAGCCGGAGGAGCTGCGTGGGAGCCTGCACGGCTACCGGGGAAAAATCTGTACGGTGGACGCGGGACGGATCTCGGAGGAGACGCTTGGAAAGAACTTCCCGAACACGCCGATGCTCGGCGCGGTGGTGAAGGTGAGCGGCGTCATCCCGGAAGAAAACTTCGTGAAGGACATGCGCCAGTCCTTCGCGCACAAGTTCGCCACCAAGCCCCAGATGATCGAGGGAAATATGCGGGCGCTTGTCAAAGCAATGCAGGAGGTGCTCATCGGGTGAACAGCAAACGAGCGGCGGAAATCCGGGAGGATATCCGCTGGCAGGAGATTACGCCGGGCGGCGCGGTCTATGAGGGCGGAACCGCTTCGGCGGTGAAGACGGGGGACTGGAGGGTCATGCGCCCGGTCTTCCACGCGGATCGGTGCAGGCAGTGCCTTCTTTGCGCCCCAACTTGTCCAGACATGGCTATTCCGGTAAAGGACGGTAAACGGGAGGATTTCGACTATTTCTACTGCAAGGGCTGCGGAATCTGCTTCAAGGTCTGCCCCTTCCAGGCGATCAGCTTTGAAAAGGAAACGCATCAGGAGGTGAACGGCGATGGGAATCCGTGAACGGCTCTCGGGGAACGAGGCGGTGGCATACGCGCTCAAGCAGATAAACCCGGACGTCATGGGGGCGTTCCCCATTACGCCCTCCACCGAAATCCCCCAGTATTTTTCCCAGTATGTCGCCAACGGGGAGGTCGACACCGCTTTTATCCCGGTCGAATCGGAGCACAGCGCCCTCTCCGCCTGCATCGGCGCGGAGGCCGCGGGCGCGCGCGCGGTGACGGCGACCTCCTCCTGCGGGCTTGCGCTGATGTGGGAGCTGCTGTATGTGGCGGCATCCTCCCGCCTGCCGATCACCCTCGCGTGCGTCAACCGGGCGCTTTCGGGGCCGATCAACATCAACAACGACCACAGCGATTCGATGGGCGCCCGGGACAGCGGCTGGCTCCAGCTCTACGCGGAGACCAACCAGGAGGCGTACGACAACATGCTCCAGGCGATGCGGATCGCCGAGCATCCGGACGTGCAGCTTCCGGTCATGGTCTGCCAGGACGGCTTCATCACCAGCCACGCGATCGAGAATATCGAGCTGGTTGAAACCGACGCGGTCCGGGCGTTTGCCGGCCAGTACCGTCCGGAGCATAGCCTGCTCGGGCCGGAACCGATGTCGGTCGGTCCATATGACGTCCCCGCCTACTATATGGAGCACAAGCGCCACCAGGCGCAAGGGATGATCAACGCCAAACGGGTCATCCTGGATGTCGCGCGCGAGTTTGAGCGAATGACCGGGCGTGGGTACGGCCTCATCGAGACCTATCGGATGGAGGACGCGGAATGTGCGCTGGTGCTGATCGGTTCGTCGGCCGGGACCGCGAAGGCCGCGGTCGAACGCCTCCGCGCGGCGGGGAAGCGGGTCGGGCTCGTGAAAATCCGCGCCTTCCGGCCCTTCCCGGCGGAGGAACTCGCGGCGGCGCTCCAAAACTGCGGCGCCGTCGCGGTAATGGACAAGTGCGCGGGCTTCTCCGCGGGGGGCGGCCCGCTGTTCGCGGAGGTCTGCGCGGCCCTGTACGGCGCCGCGCCGCGTCCCCTGCTCGTCAGCTATACCTACGGCCTCGGCGGGCGGGATGTGACGGTGGACAGCATGGAGCGGGTGTTTGGAGAGCTCGAGGAGACGCTCCGGTCCGGAGCGGCGGCGGAGCCCTGCCGCTGGCTGGATGTGCGGGGATAAGGAGGAGAAAACATGTCATACAGCTTAAAGGAAGAACTGGCGAAACCCGAGCGGCTCTCGGGCGGGCACCGGATGTGCGCGGGATGCGGGTCCCCCATCGCGGTCAGGACGGTGCTGCGCGCCGTCAAACCGGAGGACCGGGCGGTCGTCTGCTGCGCGACCGGCTGTCTCGAGGTGTCCACGTTTTTATATCCGTATACGGCCTGGAAGGACAGCTTTATCCACAGCGCGTTTGAAAATGCGGGCGCGACCATTTCAGGCGTGGAGACGGCGTACGCCTCCCTCAAAAAGCAGGGCAAGGTGAAGGAAAGCTGCAAATTTATTGCGTTCGGCGGGGATGGGGGAACCTACGACATCGGCTTCCAGTCGCTGTCCGGCGCGCTGGAACGCGGGCACGACATGGTCTATGTCTGCTATGACAACGAGGCCTATATGAACACGGGAATCCAGCGGTCCTCCTCCACGCCGCACTTCGCGGACGCGACGACCTCCCCGGCGGGCCGGGTCGTCCCTGGGAAAACGCAGGAGAAAAAGGATTTGACCCGCATCGTCGCGGAGCACCACATCCCCTATGTAGCCCAGACGACCTTCCTCGGAAACTTCCGGGACATCAGCGAAAAGGCGGAGCGCGCGATTTACACGCCCGGGCCGGCCTTCCTGAACGTCATGGCTCCCTGCCCGCGCGGCTGGCGCTACCCCTCCGAGGAACTGATGGAGATCACCAGGCTGGCGGTGGAGACCTGCGTCTGGCCGCTGTTTGAGGTCATCGAGGGCCGTTGGGTGCTCAACTACCAGCCCAAGAGCAAGCTTCCGGTCGAAGAGTACCTCAAGCGGCAGGGCCGGTTCAAGCACATGTTCGCACCGGGAAACGAGTGGATG
The DNA here is from genome assembly GCF_024461615.1 of Anaerotruncus sp. DFI.9.16. Taxonomy (NCBI): domain Bacteria; kingdom Bacillati; phylum Bacillota; class Clostridia; order Eubacteriales; family Oscillospiraceae; genus Anaerotruncus; species Anaerotruncus sp. DFI.9.16. The sequence continues at coordinate 97,235 of NZ_JANFZX010000002.1, read as the reverse complement.
ATCGAGACCTGCCAGAAGGAGGTCGACCGCAGGTGGGAGCGGCTGTGCGCCGCCTGCAACGCGTAACCGCTCATCATGATACAAAAGGGCAGAGGGCCCGCCGGAAATTCCGGCGGGCCCTCTGCCGCGTGTTTATGCGATCGGGTCCAGCTTTTTGACCGTCAGGGTCGCGTTCGCGTTGCCGTTGATGATTGCGTCCAGATTGGCGGGGAGCGTCCGCAGGATCGCGATCGCCAGGTCCAGGACGTCGTTGGCGGCCAGCGTCACGATCGTCGAGCAGGAGAGCCTCCCGTCAAAGGTGAGTCCGGTGTTGCTGTCGGCGGATAGGGTCTGCGAGCCGCGGGTCTGCTGGATGATGGCGCCGTTCCTGCGCACGCCGATCGCGGCGTCCACCGCGTTATTGGCGTTCAGCAGGACGTTGTAGTTGATTTCGTAGTCCCCCGGCTCGGCCACCATCAGGGAGTTCGCGGCGGGGTAAGTGACATTCCGGGCAGGCATCGCGGTGTTCAGGGAAACCGGGAGATAGGTGTCCGCCTGCGTAAAGAACAGGAGCTGGGTAGTGGCGTTGTAGAGACCGCCGTAGGCGGCAAGCCCGTTGCCGGCGGTTCCGGCGGGTCCTGTCGGTCCCTGGGGGCCGGTGCCGCCGGTCGCGCCCTGCGGTCCTGCGGGCCCCTGTGGGCCGGTTGCGCCGGTCGGCCCGGCGGTCCCAATGGGCCCCTGCGGGCCGACGGGTCCCTGCGGGCCGACGGGTCCCTGCGGGCCGACGGGTCCCTGTGGGCCGACGGGTCCCTGTGGACCGGCAGGCCCGGTGGGTCCGGGTCTGCATGGCGGAGGACAGCAGGGCGACGGGGGAGGGACCGGACAGCACCGGGCGGAGTTGTTGGGGGCGCTGGAGTTTGGGTATATTGTCATGTGGCATCTCTCCGTAAAAATGGATTGGGAATTCTCCCATATCAATCTATGGCGCGCCCTACTGAACCGTTCAAATCGCTGCCGGGAGCGAAAGAAAAAGCGGCCCCGCAGTTTTGCGGGGCCGCTTTTTGCGTCATGTGGAGGGTGTCTCCCCTGACGGAGTCTCCTTACTGGAGGTATTCCGGCATGGCTTCCTTGTAGTTGTCCTTGGTAACCATGATGCAGCTGACGGCGGTCTCCTTGGGGGGCTCCTCGCCGTTGACCATCATCATGATGTGCTCCGCGCTGATCCGTCCGACCTCGAGGGCGGAGAAATACGCGGCGGCCTTGAAGCAGGAGCCCTTTTCGAACTCCGCGGGGGCCAGATAGCCGCCGAGCCCGACGGTGCAGGAGCCGTCCGCGAGGCCGGCCTGCTCGATCGCGCGGGTCGCGCCGACGGTCCCCTCGTCCCCGGTGGTGAGGACCATCCACTTTTTGATCTGCGGGTTGGCGACGATCACGCCGTTGGCGGACTGGAACGCGACGTTCAGGTCTATCTTATAGTCGGTCTTGAAGATGTGGTCCGCAGGGAAGTCGGGGAGCATTTCGGCGATGATGTCGAGCTGGCCCTCCGAACGGGGGATGCAGCTGGTGACGGTGTCGGTGGTCATGATCATGATGCCGCACTCGGGATCGTCAACCAGGTTGTTTTCCTGCATGTAGTTGACCATCCACTTCGCGCTCTCCTGGCCGATCATATAGGAGTCGATTCCGACCCAAGGCGCGATTTTGTTGCCCGCGTCGTCGATCAGCGCGTCATCGGCGGCCAAAACGGGGATGCCGGCCTTTTCGAGCTTCTCCACCGCGACCTGCGAAAGCGTCTGGTCGGGCGGGCAGCAGATGACGCCGTCCACCTTCTGTGCGATGACGGTGTCGACCATCTGGAGGAAGAGGTTGCCGTCGTCCTTGGCGTCGAGGTACATCCAGTCCTTGGCGCCGAGCTCCTTCACCTTTTCGCCGGCCGCCACGCCCTCATTGATAAACCAGGTCGCGTCGGCAAACTTGTAGATTCCGGCGATGACGACGTCCTTCTTTTCGGCGGGTGCCGGCTCCGCGGCATCGGGCTGCGTTTCGGGGGCGGCCGCCGGTTCGGCCGCCGGTTCGGCCGCCGATGCGGGCGCGGGTGCGGGCTCCGCGGGGGCGGACTGTGCGCAGGAGGCCAGGAGGGTGACCGCCATTGTCAGTGCGAGCAGAATGGCCAATGTTCTTTTCATACTAGTTCTCCTCTCATTCATACCGATAATGACCACGCGGCAGAGCCGCGCTGACGACTTAGTTTGCGCCGGAACGCCCGGCCTCGATGCTCTGCATCAGCATCTTCTTCTGGTGCTTGTTGCGGCGGTAGAAGTCGAAGGCGAGCGCGATCAGCAGGAGCAGGCCGCGCGCCACGGTCTGCCAGTAGACCTGGACCTGCGCCATGATGAGCCCGGTGTTGAAGCACTGGAGGATCAGCACGCCGAGGATCATTCCGCCGACCGACCCCACGCCGCCGGACATCGCCACGCCGCCGAGGACCGACGCGGTGATCGCGTCGAACTCGAGCCCGCTGCAGGAGGAGGGCTGGCTGGACTGCATGCGCGCGGCGAGCAGTCCGCCGCCGAGCGCGGAGAGCCCCGCGCTGATCATAAAGAGGATGGTGGAGATCTTTTCGGGATTTAAGCCCGCTAGCCGGGCGGCGTATTTGTTTCCGCCCAGCACATAGACGCTGCGGCCGAAGAAGGTTTTGCTCAGGACGATCGCGGAGACGAGGAAGGCGAGGATCAGTACCAGCACCGGCAGATTGAAGATGCCGAGGACCTGCCTGGAGCCGATGTCGGTAAAGGATTTGTCTGAGATGAAGACCGGTTTTCCGCCGCAGAGGATGTAGCCCAGCCCCCGGAAGATCGACATGGCGGAGAGGGTGACGATGAACGGTTCCAGCTTGAGCTTGTTGACGCCCATCCCGTTCAAAAAGCCGATCAGCAGGCCGATCAGAACGACCAGCGGGAGGATCAGCATGCTCGGCACGCCCATTGTCAACAGAAGCCCCGCGACAACCGAGGAAAAGGCGGCGATCGAGCCGGGCGAGAGGTCGATCAGTCCCGCGATGATCAGATAGGTCTCGCCGATTGCCACAAGGCCGGTCAGGGACGCGGAGGTGAGGATGTTCAGTAGGTTCTGGGTGCTGAAATAGTTCTTGTTGATCACGGTAAAGACCACGATGATGACGAACAGGGCCACCATCAGGCCGATTTTTTCCACGAATCCGCTGTTTTTCATAAACGATTTTCTCTTATCCATCGCTTAGTCCCCTCCCAGCATGGCGTACTGCAAAATGAGTTCCTCCGTGGCGTCCTCCCGGGAGACCTCGCCGGTGACGCGGCCCTCCCGCATGACGATGATCCGGTCGCTCAGCCCGATGATCTCGGGAAGCTCAGACGAAATCAGGATGACCCCCTTGCCCATCCGGGCATATTCGCAGATCATCTTGTAGAATTCCGATTTGGCCCCCACGTCGATCCCCTTGGTGGGTTCGTCCAGAATGATGACGTCGGGGTTGGTCTCGTGCGCACGGGCGACGACCGCCTTCTGCTGGTTGCCGCCGGAGAGCTCGAGAATTTTTTTCTGCGCGTTCGGCGTCCGGATCTTAAACTGGCGGATTCCGCCCTCGATCAGCTGCGTCTCCCGTTTGGCGTCGATCAGCAGACAGGCGTTGCGCAGCCGCTTCAGCACGCTGATGGAGATGTTCATGCCGACCGAGAGGGTGGGGATGATCCCCTGCTCCTTGCGGTCCTCGGGGCAGAGGGCGATCCCGTTCGCGATGGCCTGCGCGGGCGAATGGTTTTCGATCTTCTTCCCGCCCAGCAGGACGGTCCCGGAGAGGGTCGGGTCGGCGCCGTAGATCGAGCGCATGAGCTCGGTGCGCCCCGCGCCGACCAGCCCGGAAAAGCCCAGGATTTCGCCCCGATGCAGCTCGAAGGAGACGTTTTTCACATAGTAGTTGCAGAGATCCCGCACCTCGAGAATGGTTTCACCGATGGAGTCGCTGCGCTCGAGCGACTGGAACAGGTCCCCGAGATCGCGGCCGACCATCATGCGGATAAGGTCCTGGTTGGTGCATTCCTGCCGGTCGACCTCCGCGACCAGCTGCCCGTCCTTGAAGACGATCACCCTGTCGACGATCTGTTCCAGCTCCTTCATCCGGTGGGAGACGTAGAAAACGATCTTTCCCTGCGCGCGCAGCTTCCGGATGATGCGGAAGAGCACGTCGATCTCGTTGTCGGTCAGGCTGGCGGTGGGCTCGTCGAACGCGATGACCTTTGCGTTGCGGATGTAGGCCTTCATGATTTCGACCATCTGCTGGTGGGCGGTGGAGAGGGTGCGCACACGGGCCGCCGGGTCGATGCTGACGCCGAATTCCTCGATGACCTTCCGGGTCTCCGCGAGCATCCGGTTATAATCGATTAAACGGTCCTTCCCACGCGCCCAGCTCCCCAAAAAGACGTTTTCCGCGACCGTCATATCGAGGATGACCTGGCGCTCCTGATAGATGACGCTGATGCCCGCCTCGATCGCGTCCTTCGGGCAGGTGAAATGCTGCTCCCGTCCGTTGAGCAGCACCTTCCCGGAGGTCATGGTGTAGTCCCCGTTGAGGATTTTCAAGAGCGTGGATTTTCCGGCGCCGTTCTCTCCGACGAACGCGTAGACCTGCCCGCTTTCCGCACGGAATGAAATCCGGTCAAGCGCCCGGACGCCCGGGAAATACTTGCAGATCTCCCGGAACTCCACGACGTTTTTGGCCGGGGATTTTTGGGCCTCTTCCTTCATTCCTCATCCCTCCATTCTGTCTGTCATACTTCAATAAAACCGGATCCCGCTGCCGCCGGGCTCCGCCCCATGCGCGGGCCCCGCGCGGAAGGCGATCCACCAGGCGGACTGCCGCCCGCTTCCCGCCCAGCCGGTGTCCGCCGCACTGCGCTCGGCCAGGTGGATGGATTTCTGGGTGGAGGGCTCGGGCGCGATCTGCCATTCCTCCGGACCGCCGGCCCGCGCGTCCATCCAGATCCCCAGAAAGGGGAGCCGGTCGGGCGGGAAGGTGATCTCGACCGCATAGCGGGATTTCGGCGCCCAAAGGGCGCACCAGCCTTTGGATACCGGCCGGGAAAGGACGTATTTGCAGCCCATTCCCGCGGGAGGCATCCGGGTGAGGTCGAGAATTCCTCCGCCCTCCAGCGGAAGATTTCGGAGCGGAGCCTCCCGGACGCGGGAGGGGACAAACCCCTCGGCGCAGGCGATATCCGCTTTTGCCTCCCCGCCGGGCAGAAGAACCTCCATGCCCGGTTCCGCCCGGAAGAGCGGATGGGCGGCCCAGAGAAAGGGGAACCCCGGCCCGCCAGTATGCCGGACGCGGTAGTCCATCCGGACCGCCGGCCCGCTCAGGCGGATACGCTTTTCAAAGAAGCAGGGGAACCGGCGGCTGCGGTATTGCAGGCTTACGCCGTCCTCCATCCGCCGCGCGCTCAAAGTCCGGTACCAGACCTCCCCGTGGTCCGGCAGGCGGACCCGCCGCCCGTCCGCCGTTTCAACGGCCGCCGCGGCGGCGTTGGGGAACATGTCGTCGATCCCGGCGCACTCCGCGTCTTCAAAGCGCAGCCCGCGGGGGACCGGGCGGAGGACGTCTCCGGGGCGCTGGTAGAGCAGCTCCCGGTCCGCGCGCTTATCAAAGAGGGAGGCGATGTTCCCGCCCCGTCCGGGGAGCACCAGCAGGCGCAGCGCCTCGTTTTCCAGCCGCAGGCAGGGGGCCTGCTTATAGCGGGCGGGGACGATCTTCACCGCCACCGCTAAACGAACATGTTTTCCGGCACGCACGCCAGCAGCGCGCCGCCGTCGATATCGATGGTCGCGCCGGTGATATAGGCGGCCTTGTCGGAGGCGAGGAAGACGATGCCGTCCGCGATTTCCGACGGATCGGCAAACCGCTTGAGCGGAATGCGCGGCTCCGCGGACCAGATGGGATTCTGTTTGTCCCAGCCGATATCGGTGTAGCCGGGCTGTACGGTGACGACCCGGATGCCGTAGGGGGCAAGCTCCATGGCGCAGTTTTTCGTAAACTTGGAAAGCCCTGCCTTGGCCGCCGCGTAGACGGAACAGTCGGGCCAGCAGCCGACGGCGTGGTTGGAGGAGATGTTGATGATCACGCCTTTGACGCCGCGTGAGATCATCTCCTTCGCCGCGCGCTGCGCGCCGAAGAAGTTTCCCCGCAGATCGGTGTTGATCACCGTTTCAAACAGCTCGGGCGTCGTCTCGAGGAAGGGGGCGGTGAGCCCCACGCCCGCGTTGTTGACGAGCAGGTCGATCCGCCCGAAGGCATCCAGGAAGGCGTCGTACATCCGCCGGATGCTTTCAAGGTCGGAGACGTCCGCTTGGATCGTCACGGCGCGCCTTCCGAGCCCCTCGATGACGGCGGCGACTTCGCGCGCGCCCTCTTCGCGGCTGTGGTAGGTGACGCCGACGTCATATCCCGCCTCGGCGAGGCGGATGGCGGTCGCGCGCCCGATGCCGTGGCTGGAACCGGTGACCAGTGCGGTCTTTTGCATGGAATCCACCTTCCCTTCTCAGAATTCCGCGTGAGGCAGTCGGGCCGCGAACGTGCGCAGCCGGCGGATTGCCTCCTCGATGTTTTCAATCGAATTTGCGTAGCTGAAACGGATGAAGCCCTCTCCGCAGCTGCCGAAGCAGCTGCCGGGCGTGCATACGACGCGGGCCTCCTCCAAAATCCGTTCGCAGAGAATCCGGGTCTCCATCCCGAACGCGCGCACGTCAGCGAAGGCGTAGAAGGCCCCCGCGGGCATTGCACAGCGAATCCCGGGGATGGAATTGAGCCCCGCGACCATCACCTTCCGGCGGGCGTCGTAGATTTCACGCATGGCGTCCGCCGCCTCGAAATGCTCGACCGCCCACTGCGCGGCGTACTGGCAGGGGGTGGCGACGCAGGCGTTCAGGTACTCCTGCAGCTGGGTCATCTTGGCGATCAGCTTTGCGGGGCCCATCGCGAAGCCCACCCGCCAGCCGGTCATGGCGAACGCCTTGGAAACGCTGTTGACGACCAGCGTGCGTTCCTTCATGCCGGGGCACTCCGCGATGGAGGCGGAGGGAACGCCGTCGTAGATAAGCGTCCGGTAGACTTCGTCGCAGACGACCAGCAGGTCGTGTTCGACCGCCACCCGGGCAATCTCCTCCAGCTCCGGGCGGCTGAGCACCACGCCGGTGGGATTGCCGGGCGTGTTCAGCATCAGGACCCTGCTGTTGGGGGTCAGGGCCTGCCGGACGCGCTCGGCGCTGACCCGGAAGCCCTCCTCGGGGACGGTGCGGATGTGGCGGACCTCCCCGCCCACAAATTTTGCCAGCTCAAAGTAGTCCAGCCAGACGGGGTCCTGGACGAGGATGCCCTCCCCCGGTTCGATGGTGCACATCAGGGCGAGCGCGAGCGCGTTGATCGCGCCGACCGTCACGATGACCTCCGTTTCGGGATCATAGGAGAGCCCGTTGGCAAACGGGGAAGCGGCGATTGCCCGGCGCAGGCTCGGGATGCCGTTATTCGCGGTGTAGTGGGTTTTGCCGTCCCGCGCGGCCCGGTCGGCCGCCTCGACGGCGCCCGCGGGGGTCGGCAGGTCGGGCTCCCCCATCTCGAGGTGGATCACGTCCCGCATCCCGGACGCTCGGTCGAAGAGCTTGCGGATCGGGCTTTTCTGCATCTGCCCGGCGCGTGTGTTAATCCATTCCATAGCGGTCCTCCCTGTCGTTACAAAAGCGTCGGCGGGATGCTGAACGAACGGAAGCCGTCGGCGGCTTTCCGGACCACACGGTCCGCGCGGTTCAGGACCGGCTGCAAGTGCCCGGGGAAGAGCGCGTCGACCGAAAGCCCTTCCAGCCGCAGGACGCTCTCCCGGTAGCGCAGCAGGTCGGAATCAAAGGTGCTGAGCAGGTTGATTCTGCCTCCGAAAAAGAGGACGTCCCCGGCGAACAGGACCTGCTTTCCGTCCACCCTGCCGTAGAGGCAGAGTCCGCCGCCCGTGTGCCCGGGCAGGACCAGGCAGGTAAGCTCCAACCGTCCCAGCCGGAGGCGTTCGCCGTCCCTGACGATTTGCCCGGCGGGCGCGCCGGGGAAGGAGAAGCCCTCCGGGTAGAGCCCGGCCTCTATGTATTCCGCCATCGTGCGGTCGAGCAGGGGCTGGTCCCCGAGGACACCCGCCTCGTGCGCGTCCGCCACGAGCCGCGCGCCCGTCCTCCGGAGAAAGTGGGGGACTCCGGCGGCGTGGTCGGCGTGCGCGTGCGTGACGACCAGATAGCGGATGTCGGAAAGCCGGTATCCGTCCGCGGCGATCTCCTCCTCGATCCGGAGGTTGTCGAGATTCACCCCGGCGTCCACCAGGATGAGCCCCTCCCCCGAATCGATCAGCCATGCGTTGCAGTCGAGCGGGTGGGTCAGCCCGAGGCCGTTGTCCCCCGAGGCTGCGAGGGAAATGCTGCGTGTAACCTTCATGCTCCGTTCTCCCTTCCTGTCAAACGGCTGCTTCCATCCCGTCGACCACCCGGTTCAGCTGCTCCGGGTCGATCTCCACCTCGGCGGGGCGGGGCATGTGCCTCGCGGCGAGCTGCAGGTCCTTGAGCCCGCTGCCCGTGACGACGCAGGCGACCGAATCGCCCGCCTGTACGACGCCCTTTTCCCGCAGCTTTTTTGCCGCCGCCAGCGTCGTCGAGCTGGCGGCCTCGGCAAAGATCCCCTCGGTGCGCCCCAAAAGCCGCTGGGCCTCCAGAATTTCCGCCGATGAGACCGATTCGCTGTAGCCGCCGGAGTCGTAGATCGCCTGCAGGGCGGTCTCCCCGTCGAGCGGGTAGGCGTCGGCGATTGCGACGGCGATGCCGGCGGGGTTCTCCACCCGTTCGATCTGCGCGGGCTTTCTGCCCGCGCGGAAGGCGTTGACAACCGCGCAGCAGCCCTCCTCCTGCGTGCCGACCATCCGGGGGAGCTTTTTGACGAGCCCCAGCCGGAAGAGATCGAGGTAGCCCCTGTAGATGCCCGACAGGATTCCGCCGCCGCCGATCGGGACGAAGAGCCAGTCGGGGACCTCCCAGCCGGAGGCCTTCGCCATCTCGTAGGCGATCGCCTTCTCCGAATCGGCCTGGAAGGGGTTGTAGGCGCTCGCCGTCGTCACGTTGTGCCAGCCGCGCTCCCGGTATACCCTGGCGATCAGGTCGATGCAGTCGGTCACCGAGCCGCGCACGAGGATGACGCGCGCCCCGTAGAGCTGGATCTGCGCGACCCGTTCGGGCGGGGTGGACGCCGGCACCATGACATAGCAGGGGATGCCCGCCCGGGCCGCGTAGGCCGCGGCGGCGGCGCCCGCGTTGCCTGCCGAGCCGATCACAACGGCGGACGCGCCAAGCGCCTTTGCCTTACTGATGGAGATGCTCATGCAGCGGTCCTTGAAGGTTCCGGTTGGGTTCAGCCCCTCGTTCTTGATGGACATCTGCCGGATGCCGAACGCCCGGGCGATCCCGGGGGCCGGGACGAGGGGGGTGAAGCCCTCGCCCATCGTCACCTTTTCACACTCCCGGCCAATGGGGAAGAAGGGCTCGTAATCCCAGTACTGCCGGGCGTTTCGCAGGGCGGAGCAAAGCGCGTCCCGCCGGTCGAACGGATATTCCGTGTTCAGGATGCCGCCGCAGGAGGGGCAGCGGTAGGCGTCGCCTTCGCACCTCTCCCCGCAGCTTCTGCAGACGAGCGAATAATTACCCATGACGATCCTCCTGTGCGGTACCCAGATACTCCACGGCCATCCGGGCGAAGATTTCGGCGCCCCGCGCCAGCTGGTCCAGCTCCACGTACTCGTTTGTGATGTGTGCCTGCCGGATACTGCCCGGCCCGAAGATCAGTGCGGGGATCCCCAGACCCTCCATGAGCATCGCCATCTCGCAGCTCGCCAGAAAGGGCTTCAGCGCCGCCCGCTCAGGTTTGCCGGGGGAAACGGCGGACATCATGGCCTTGACCAGCGGGTGCTCCGCCTCGATCTCGCCGGGCGGGCAATTGGTGGTCATCTGCAGGGTGCAGCGGCATCCCTCTTCCACGGACGAGACCTCGTCGATCAGCCGCTGCGTCTCCGCAAGAATCTGTTCCGCCGTCTCCCCGGGCAGGTAGCGCCTGTCGACACGCATGTCGCACCGGTCGGGGATGGAGTTGAGCTCTCTTCCCGCCTGGAGCATGGTCACCGTCATGGTGGAGTGCCCGAGCAGGCGGGACTGCCTTTTGTCGAGCGTCCCGGACTGGAACGCGCGGATCTTTTCAACCATTTCCGCCGCATGTACGATCGGGTTGACGCCCATTTCGGGGCGGGAGGCGTGCGCCCGCCGTCCTGAGAAGGTCAGCCACAGCCCCATCACGCCCTTGTGCCCCAGGTTGATTTCCAAATCCGTGGGCTCTCCGACGATACAGGCGTCCGCCCGGACGCCCGACGCCAGCAGGCGGCGCATCCCCTTGTTGCTGGTCTCCTCGTCCACATCGAGCGCCAGCAGGACCTCCCCGCGCAGGGGCACCGCGCACTGCCGCAGAACTTCCAGCGCGTGGAGCATCGCCGCGATGCTGCCCTTCATGTCGCAGGCGCCGCGCCCGTAGAGCCGGTCCCCGCGGACCTGCGGCTCAAAGGGCGGGGAGTCCCAAAGCTCCTCCGCGCCGGGCGGGACCACGTCGATGTGCCCGCTGTAGAGCAGGGTCTTGCCGCCGGGGGCGCCCCGCATGCGGATGAGGATGTTGGAGCGCCTGCCCTCGACCGGCTGCTCCTCCGCTTCGAGCCCCATCTCCGCCGCGATCCGCATCAGGAGCTGTCCGGCGCCGTACTCCATATCGCCGGAAAGATCACTGCGCTCCCGGATCAGACGGCCGGCCAGCTCGGCCACCCTGTTTTTTGAAACCGTGCGGTGGATGGCATCCCGCACACTGTCTGTACAGCGGGACATGGCGGCCCCTTACGGTTCGAGATAGGCGACGACGTCGACCTCGACCGACGCCCCGTCGGGCAGGGAACCGGCGCCGATGGCGATGCGGGAATGACGGCCCCTTTCGCCGAACGCCAGCTCAAAGAGCTCGGAGGCGCCGTTGACCACGCGGGGCTGTAGGGTAAAATCGGGGTCCGCGTTGACGAATCCGGTCACGCGGACGATGCGCAGCCGGTCAAGGTCGGCGACCGAGCGCAGCTCGCTGATGCAGCGGATCGCCGCGATGCGCGCCGACTGGTAGGCGTCCTCGAGCGAAATCTCCGTGCCGACCTTCCCGGCATAGAGCAGTTTCCCGTCGACGGTGGCCGCCTGCCCGGACGCGAAGACGAAATTCCCCGCGGTCTGGGCCGGGATGTAGCTCGCGACCGGCACGGGGCAGTCGGGCAGCGTGATGTGGTTTTCCGAAAGCCTTTTTTCTACATTGGTCATGGTTGGGCCTCCTTAAGTTGCAAACAATTTGTCTTTTATACCAGACAAATTATCTTTATTCTTTGGGGCCATTATAGTTCCTGTGGGCAAATATGTCAATATAATATTCAAAAAAATTAAAAACAAATTACTTATTTTATGGAAACTATCTATTTTCTGTCATCGGAGAAAAACTTTTTGTTTTGAATATTTGTGAGAAAGCCTTTACATTTTGTTTTTGGCTTGCTATAATATTCCATAACAATCGGATGTTTGAGCGGTAATATTTAGTTAAAGGGGAGACTGATTTGCGACTGATCAGCGAGGAGCTTTCCTTCTGGCGGGACCTGCTGTCGATGCTGGAGGCCCAGTATGGCAGCAACTGCGAAATTGTGCTGCACGACCTGACAAAGGACTATAACCACACAATCATCGACATCCGCAACGGCCACATCACCGGCCGCAAGATCGGCGACTGCGGAAACAATCTGGGGTTGGAGGTCCTGAGCGGGAACACCAAAAACGGAAACCGGTACAATTACGTCACCCGGACCGATACCGGAAAGATCCTGCGCTCCTCCACGCAGTTCCTGCGCGACGACGACGGCAAGATCATCGGGTCCCTCTGTATCAATATGGATATCACCGAATCGCTCGCGTTTGAAAAGTTCCTGCACAACTATAATGGGACGGGCGATCCCGCGGTCGAGGTGCGGGAATTCTTCACCACCGACGTGAAGAGCCTGCTCGAGTGCCTGATCCAGGAGGCGCAGCTGCCGATCGACAAGACGCCGGAGCATATGGACCGGGCGGATAAGCTGAAATTCCTGGGGTACCTGGACAGCAAGGGCGCGTTTCTGATTACGAAATCGAGTGAGCGCGTCTGCGAGTACCTGGGGATCTCGCGCTATACCCTATATAACTATCTGGATCTGCTGCGCTCCAAACAGGAGCAGGATTAGGAGGAAACGATGGAAAAGGTCTTGCGGGAGCTTCTGTCCGGACGGCTGGTCGCCATTGTGCGCGGCGTCGGCCCGGGGGAAATCGTCGACACTGCGCGCGCGCTCGCGGCGGGCGGAATCCGCGCGCTGGAGATCACCTTCGATCACACGCGGGCGGACGGCGCCGCGCGGACGCTGGAGTCCATCCGTCTGCTGAAGGAACGGATGGGCGGGGAACTTTTGCTGGGGGCGGGGACCGTCCTCACGCCGGAGGAGGTGGACCTCGCGGTAGAGGCGGGCGCCGAATATATGATCTCGCCCGACACCAACCCGCAGGTCGTCCGCCGTACCAAGGAGTTGGGAAAGGTCTCGATCCCGGGAGCATTCACTCCCACCGAGGCGATGGAAGCCCACCGCTGCGGTGCGGACATCGTCAAGCTGTTTCCCGCGGCACTGCTTGGCGTCGATTATCTCAAGGCGTTGCGCGGGCCGCTGGGGCATATCCGCTTTTCCGCCGTCGGCGGCATAGACGCCCAGAACGCGGCGGCCTTTTTGCAGGCGGGCGCCTGCTGCCTCGGGGTCGGCGGGACGCTGGTCTCGCTGCCCGCGATCCGCTCGGGGCAGTACCGGCTGCTGACCGACGCCGCCCGCGGGCTGTGCCGCGCGGTCTCCGGCGCGAACGCCTCGGACGGGGGGTGACGCGATGGAACGCTATATTCTGACGATCGATTCCGGAACCAGCAATACGAGGGCAGTCCTGTGGGATCTGGACCGCCATATCGTGGACATGGAAAAAAGCGGCGTGGGGGTCCGCTGCACGGCGGCCGACGGACATAACGGACGGCTGAAGGAGGCGGTCCGGGGATGCCTGGAGGAGCTTCTGCGCCGGAATGCCGCCTCGTGGGAACAGGTGGAGCGCGTCATGGCGAGCGGGATGATCACCGCCGACGTCGGGCTGGTGGAAGTCCCGCATGTGACGGCCCCCGCCGGACTGGAGGAGCTGTCCGCGTCGCTGGCGCCCGTCCTTGTTCCGGACGTCTGCCCGTTGCCGATCCATTTTATCCCCGGCGTCAAAAACCGCGTCTCCGGGGTTTCTCTCGAAACCTTTGAGGCGATGGATATCATGCGCGGGGAGGAGGTGGAGGCCTGCGCCCTCATCGACCGGCTTGGGGTGCGGGGGGAGGCGGTCCTCGTCCTTCCGGGTTCCCACACCAAATTTGTCTCCGTCGGAGCGGACGGGAGGATCACCGGCTGCCTGACCACCATCACCGGGGAGCTGCTCGCCTCGATCATGCACGATACGATCATCGCGGATTCGGTGAAGCGCACCTTTGTGGAGGCGGACACCTACCGCCGGGAGATGGTCCTGCGCGGCTACCGGGCCGCGCGGGAGGTCGGACTCAGCCGCGCCTGCTTTTCCGGGCGGATCCTGAACCAGTTCGCGGTGAAGGATCATACGCTGATCGCAAACTTCATCCTTGGGGCGGCGCTGCAAAACGACCTGTATGCGCTCCGGCATTCCACAGCGATCGCCTGCGGACCGGACGCCCGGGTGATCGTGGCGGGGAAGAGCCCCTTCCGTGAGGCGTTTGCCGACCTGATGGAGCGGGAGGGTTGTTGGCGGAGCGTGCGGAGCTATGAGCCGGAGGGCGACGCGCCGCTTTCCGCGCTGGGGGCGTACCTGCTGGCGGAGGCCTCCCTCGCAAAAGAGGCGGGAAAGAAGGGCAAATAGGATACAAAAAACGCGCTGCAATCGATCCGATTGCAGCGCGTTTTTTATGTTGCGGGGCGGACGGCCCGGAAGTCCCGCGGCCGTCTACCTGAGCAGGTTCGGTAGGAACATGATGATGCCCTCGAATCCGATCAGCAGCGCCAGGACGACAAGCGCACAGCCGATATAGGCGAACAGGTGGCGGTTGATGACCCGCTCCACCTTTTCCCCGCACAGGCTGACGGCCGTATACAGGTTGATGCCGACGGGCGGGGTGAGCATGCCGATGCCGAGGGTGATGACCATGATGACGCCGAAGGAGACCGGGTTGATGCCATAGGCGCCGAGCATGGGCGTCAGAATGGGCGCCAGGATCATGATGGCCGGGATGGTCTCCATGAAGGTGCCGACGAACAGCAGGAGCAGCGTGACCAGCAGGTAGAACATGAGCCGGTTGGAGGCCACGCTCATGATCGCGTTGCCCACGATGACGGGAATCTGCTCGCGCGTCATGATGGCCGCAAACACGGTGGAAGACAGGACGATGAACATGCAGATGTTGGTGGTGATGACCGTGCGGCGGATGATCTGCATAAGGCCCTTGAGGGAGAGCTGGTGGTAGATGAGGGTGCTCACGAGCAGTCCGTAGGCCACGGCGACGACGGCCGCCTCGGTCGGGGTAAAGATCCCCAGGTAGATGCCGCCCAGGATAATGATGGGCATTCCCAACGCCCACAGCGCGTCGACAAAGGAGCGGCCGACCTCCTTGATGGAGAACTTTCTGGTGGCGTGCCGCATGTGTTTTCTGCCCCAGAGGACGGCGTACACCGACATGCCGCCCGCAAGCAGGAAGCCCGGGATAAAGCCGCCGAGGAAGACGTCGGTGATCGCCACGCTGCCGACCGAGATGCAGTAGAGCACCATGGGGATGCTGGGCGGTACGATGACCCCCAGCCAGCCGCCGCTGGCAATGGTGGCCAGGATAAAGGGCATCGGGTACCCGTCCTCCTTCATCGAGGGGATCATGATCGACCCGATGGCCGCCACCGTCGCGGGGGCGGAGCCGGAGATAGCCCCGAAGAACGCGCAGGCGAGAAAGGAGACCACGGCCAGCCCGCCGGGCAGCCAGCCCACCAGGGAGCGTGCCAGATTGACCAGCCGTTTGGAAACGCCGCCGGTGTCCATCAGGTTGCCGGCCAGGATAAAAAAGGGGACGGCCATCATCGAATAGCTGTTGGCGGACGAAAAGAGGCGCTGGACGACGATCCCGAGGGGGATGTCGGTCAGGGCCATGATCGGCACGATGCCGCCGAGCAGCAGGGCGATGGCGATCGGGCAGCCGATGAGCAGGACCAGGACGAATACCCCGAAAATGAGTGCGACCATCATTGGTCATCGCCGCCTTTCTGGACACCCAGCGGATGGGTGGTCGTGAGATAGTCGCTCCAGAAGAGCATGGCCGACCGCAGCGCGGAAAGCGTCAGGCCGAGCGCCATGACCGTATAGATGACGGCCATGGGCATCCCGGTCGTCACGCTGAACTGCGGGCGGGCCAGGCTGCTGGCGACATAGAGCCAGCTTAAGACGCTGATGAAACCGAGCGTCACGGTCGTGATGATGTCCGCGATGACCATGACAACCCGGCGCAGGCACGCGGGCAGCATGTCCACGAAGATGGTGACGCCCATATGGCTCCGCGTGCGCACACACATGCTGATGCCGATGAAGACGATGGTCACCAGAAGATAGCGTGAGATCTCCTCGCCCGCGATGTTGGGGACCTTCAGCACATAGCGCAGGACAATGGCCAGCAGGACCGAAACGGTCATGCCCAAAAGGGCGAGGGCGGACACCGTCATTTCAAACAGGTCCAGACATTTGTCGATCAATCGGATGATTCCGGTTCCCCCGGACTCGTTTTCCACTTGCATAAGGAACCTCCCTGAGTGTGATCAGTTCGCCGCGCCCGGGGTCGGGGCGCCATCCTCCGGAACGCCGCCCCGGCCCGGCCTCTTCCGCGGACCCGCGTCCGCGCTTTATTTGTCCGCGTTCACCATATCGATCAGCTCCTGCGGGACATATTTGGGCACCATGGCGTCCAAGCACTTCTGCTGCAGGGCGTCCCTCCAGACGTCGCGGTCGGGACGGATGATGGTGACCCCTTCCTCTTCCATCACGGCGGTCAGGCTGTCGATGCTCTCGGCAAGGACCTGCCGCTGATAGGCAGTGGCCTCGATGCTGGCCTGCGTCAGGATGTCGTGGTATTCTTCCGGGACGCTGTTCCAGGCGCTTTCGCTCATGGCCGTCATGATGGAGGTCGGGATGGGATCAATCAGCGTCATGTAATCGGTCGCCGTGTAGAACTTGTTGAAGTAGGCGACGACGACCGGCCAGGTGCCGCCGTCAAGCGTGCCGTTCTGCAGGGCCGTAAAGACCTCGCTCATGGCCATCGGGACGGGGTTGGCACCCAGGGCGTTCATATATGCGATGAGTCCCGGGCTCTCCATCACGCGGATGTTCATTCCCTTCGCGTCCTCGGGTTTTTCTATGGGGTGCCCGTTGTTGATGATGTTGGAGAAGCCCGCGTCGGAGATGGTCAGTACGTGGACCCCCAGCGGGAGGCACTCCTCCTTCAGCTTATCGCCAAGCTGGCCGTCCATGACCTTGTACTCATGCTCATAGCCGTCAAACAGGAACGGGATGTCGAACACCATGAAGTCGGGAATCCAGGCGGTCATCGTGGCGGTGGAACCGAGGTAGCCGTCCACGGTGCCCATCTGCATCCCCTCGATGAGCTCGCGCTCGTCGCCCAGCTGGGACGAGGGGTAGATCTCGATCTGGACGGCGCCGTTGGTCCGCTCCTCGACCAGCTCCTCGAACTTGGCGATGCCCTGGTGCTGCGGGGTTCCGGGCGCGAGCACGTGCCCGAATTTCAGCGTGACCGCGCCGTCCGGGACGGACTGCGCGGGGGCTTCCGTGTCGGCCGGGGCGGCCGGCGCGTCACCGGGCGCGGGCGCGGCCGGCTGCCCGCCGGGGGCGGCGCCGCACGCGGCCAGCGACAGGATCAGAACAAGGACCGTCAGAACAGAACATACAGTTTTCAACATGGATGATAACTCCTTTCAAAAGCGGGATGATTTGATTTGCGCTTGATCCGAGCGCCGGGCGTCATTCGGCGATCGTTACGGGAAAGAGGTCGTCCACCGTGATCCGGGGCAGGCACAGGCCCTGCTCCTTGGCGTACCGCAGCATCGTCTCGAGCACGTGCCGGTTTGCCTCCACCCCGTACGGCCAATAGTCCCTTCCCATCAGCTCCATGGCCTTTTCCGCCTCGGAAAACGCCCAGGGCAGGGTCACCGGCAGGGTGCCCATCCCGGTCAATTTCCCCAGCGCGATTTTCTTCGCCCGGGCGAAGGCGCTGCAGAGGCTCCGGGCCGCCCAGGGGTACTTCAGGGCAACGTCCCTTCGGACGACGACGACGTGCATGATCGGAAAGATTTTGGTCCGGGCATAGTAATCCGTTTCCATCTCCCGGTAGTTCTCCCACAGCCGCGTGATTTTCCGGCCGTCGAAGCAGCCGGGCTTGCGGGGATTCAGCAGGACGTCGATCTCGCCGTCCTCCAGCATGCCGCTCAGGCACTTGCCGGGGGGAATCCTGTGGATTTTGACCCCCGGGGGCGGCGCGAAATCCCCCATTCTGTCGTCGGGGCCGGGGCCCTCGACGCCGCCGGTGAACCATTCGACCTCCTCCGGGGAGACCTGGTATTCCTCCCGCAGGATCCCCCGGAGCCAGAGCGCCAGGGTGGTGTGGTATTCGGAAACGCCGATCCGCTTCCCCCGAAGATCCCGGGCCTCCCGGATTCCCGACGGTTTATGAATATAGATGTTTGAGTGCCGGAACGCGCGGGAGAGGAAAACCGGGATGGCCACGAACCGGCGGGGGCTTTTGCCGCATTCCATGATGTAGTTGGAAAGCGACATCTCCGAGACGTCGAATTCCTCGTCCTTCAACATCCTGCGGAAGATTTCGTTCGGCTCCCGCACGACGCAGTCCAGCGCAATCCCTTCCGGATGCACGGAACCGTCCCACAGCGGCCTTGTGCGGTCATAGTCGCCGCAGGCCAAAGTCAGCCTGATGTCATCCGCCATACGCTTCCTCCCTCCGGCAGACCGCGCGCGTGCGCGGCGAATCCGTTACCGCTTTCCGCAATCCACGATCACTTCCACTTCCACGATCGCGCCCGGAACCAGTCCGGTCACCTCGACCGCCGTGCTGGGGGGACGGGGCGCCGAAAAGAATTGGTTCCGGAGCTCCCGGAATTTGCCCAAGTTGTTGATGTCCTTCAGGTACACGGTGAATTTGATGACGTCGTCCAGAACCGCCCCGGCTTCCTTCAGGATGCTTTCGATGTTTTTGAATATCCGGACCGTCTGCGCCTCAAAGTCTTTCTCGAGGATCTCTCCCTTTTCATTGCGCGCCGTGATCCCCGAAAGGTAAAGGAGATCCCCCACTTTCATTGCCTGTGAAAAATCGTCGGTGACAAATACGTTTTTGCTGACCACCAGTTCTTTCACTCTGTTTTCACCTCCGCGAGATTCAAAATGATGGGACGGACGGGGAGTTTCCCCGTTCCGGCTTTAACAGGTCGTATAGGTAGGAAACGTTGTTTTTCTGCACCTTCTGCATCAGGTCCTCCGTCCCCGGGGACATGGGATACCGGTCGGCAAAGGAGATCCCCCGGATCGCCTCCTCCTTGGTCCAGCCCCGTTCGACGGCCTCCTTCACCCGGTCGATCCACTCCAGGATAAACGCGCGCTGCTCCCGCAGATACGATTTGCCGCACACCTCCCCGTGCCCGGGGACGATATAATCCACATCGAGCTTTTCGATTTCCGACAGCGACTCCAGCCAGAGGTAGATGTCCCCCGAATGGAGGAAGGACTGCGTCTTATAAAACACGTTGTCGCCCGTAAAGAGCACGCGCTCCTCCGGAATCAGGACGCTCGTCTGTCCCATCGTGTGGCCCGGATGATGGATCAGCTCGATGGTGTGCCTCCCGGAGTGCAGCGTCAGCCGGTCGGAAAAGGTGATGGACGGCGGGTTGGGCTCTCTTTCCGCGACGAGGGGATATCCCTCAGGGTCGATGACGGCCACACGGCTCAAAATATCTCTTTTGGGGACGGACAGGATTCCTTCCCGGGTTTTCTCCTGCCCGATCACCGGGACCTTGAAAAAACAGTTGCCCGTGAAGTGATCCCGGTGGCATTCCGTGTTGATCAGGTACTTCGGCTCCCCCTTGGACGCGATTTCCCTTGCCCATTCACAGGCGACCGTGGGGCGCTGCGGCGAGTCGATCAGAATGATCCCGCCGCCGGTGAGGACGTAGCCCACGTTGCAGCCCCCGATTTTGGTTTCCACAAATATGTTCTTTGTTAATTGCATTGACCGCGCCTCCAAGCCAAATCACAGATGCCGGAACAGATAGCTGCCGTTTCCTTTTTGCTCCGCCAGGCGGCCGTCCTCCGCCGCGACCCTGCCGTTGACGATGGTCATCACGGGCCACCCCTTGAGGGTTTTCCCCTGGAAGATGGAAAAATCGCTGCTGGACCCGAGCCTCGCGGGATCGACCTGCTGCTCCTTGTCCAAATCCAGGATGACGATGTCGGCATCCGAGCCGACCCGGATGGTCCCCTTGCGCGGATAGAGCCCGAAAATTTTGGCGGGCGACATCGTGGCCTTCCGGACGATATCGAGCAGCGGCACGCCGCGCTTGTGGTATCCCTCGCTGATCAGCACGGGCAGGTGGGTGCCGAGGACCGCGTAGCCCGTCCGGCTTCCCCACATCCCCTGGTCGAGGCGCTTGTCCGCGATGGTCCGCGTCACGTTGTCCGTCCCGAAGGTGTCGACGACGTCCTCGCGGATCCCTCGCCACAGGGCGTCCGAATCCTTTTTTTCGCGGATCGGCGGGATCATCTTCGCCAGCATCCCGATGGGGTCCTGCGTATTCAGCCCCAGATGCGCCGAGGTGACCTCCGCGTACAGGTTTTTGTTTTCCTTTTTCAGCAGGCGCATCCGTTCGATCGCCGCCTGCGAGGTGATGTGGACCACATACAGCCTCGCCCCGGCCTCCTGCGCGAGGCGTGCGGCGCGGATGACGGCCTCCTCCTCGGCGATCGCGGGGCGGGTGTCCTGCCAGTCCTGAAGGTTCCCGTCCTGTTTGACCGCCATCGCTTCCCGCGTCCACCGGTCGATGATGCGCTCGTTTTCCGCGTGGACGGACGCCATCGCCCGTTTCCCCAGGGCGGCCACCTTCCGGAACCCGGCGTAAATGAAGCCGTCGTCGGCGCTTTCGACAATGCCGGGATTCCCGCACATGTAGAACTTGAAGGTCGTGGACCCGATTTCCGCGGCGTAGGCGGGCAGCTCGCTCAGGTGCTCTTCGGTGCTGATTTGAATGTGGAAGCACATATTGGAGTAGATCCCGTTGTCGATGGTCTCCAGATAGTCCTTGTACGACTTTAAATAGCTGCCCTGGTCCCGCAGGTAGCAGCCGACCGTCGTGACGCCGCCGATCACGGCGGCCCTTGTTTCGCTCACGGCCAGCCTGGAGAACTGCTCCGGGTTCGTCCCCAGATGAACATGCGGGTCGATGACGCCGGGCATCACGTATTTCCCGGACGCGTCGATGGTCCGTTTTGCCTCCGGGAGGCAGCCGGGGGCGCCGATCCCCACGACTTTGCCGTTGTCGATCGCCACGGCCGCCTCCACCAGACCTTCCTCGGGGATCACCAGGGTTCCGTTTTCTATTCGTAAATCCACCACTTCGCATTGCCTTCCTTCCCGCTTTTTTTGGTACCTGGTCCGCAGCGTTTGGGCGGCGTCCGCCGCCGCGGCGCCTGCTCGCCGGGGATTTTCACGTTGCTTCTATGTTATATATTATATATGATTATGTCAATGATTCGATTGACTAAAAATCCGACTTTATCTTTGTTGAAATTAGAGATTTCCGGATAAAATGATCGGGAATTCCGTGAGAAAAGGCTGATAAACCCCGACTATTTATCGGATATTCACAAGAATGCGGAGCGAGATTTAGGCAAAATCTCAGTTGCGCATAAACCAAATATCATATATCATATATAATAATCAACGACAGGAAACCGTTGGACGCCTGTGGGGGAACCGCGGGAGGGACGGATTGGCGGTCCTCCTGTCCATGCTCGAGAAAAAGGAAAGGGATGATGTAAATATGGACACGCGCTTATGGAAAAACGAGAACTACTGGGTAAGCGGCTACAATTTCGATCCGGAGACGGTGGCGGGACATCACATATCCGACAACCTGAAAATTCACGACGCCACCCTGCGCGACGGGGAGCAGACCCCCGGGGTCGTGCTGCGCAAAGAGGAAAAGGTGCGGATCGCCCAGCTGCTGGACGAAGCCGGCGTTCAACGCATCGAGGCCGGGATGCCCGCCGTTTCGGACGAAGATAAGCTCGCCATCGCCGAGATCAAGCGCCGGGGCCTCAAGGCCGAGATCTTCGGATTCGTGCGGGCGCTCGAATCCGACCTGATCCTCTGCAAGGAATGCGGCGTGGACGGCATCGTGCTCGAGGTGCCGATCGGGCGGCCGAAGCTGGAACTGCAGTTCAAATGGGATATCCGGCGCGTCATCGACAGCAGCGTGGCCTCCATCCGTAAGGCCAGGGAGCTGGGCCTCAAGGTGATCTATTTTCCTTACGACACCACCCGCGCCGACGAGGACGACCTCGACCTGCTGCTGGATTCGCTGCGGGGGGACGCGCGGCCCGACGCCATCGGGCTTGTGGATACCATGGGCTGCGCGCTGCCCGGCGCCGTCGCCACCATGATGCGCTACATCAGGGAGAGGACCGGCGGCCTTCCCATCGAGATCCATACCCACAACGACTTCGGCCTTGCGGTGGCCAGCACCCTGCAGGCCGTGCTGTGCGGGGCGGACACCGTCCACTGCTGCGTCAACGGGCTGGGCGAGCGCACCGGGAACTGCTCCCTGGAGGAGATCGTCTGCGTCATCCAGATCCTTTTGGGAAAGGACCTGGGCATCGATCTTTCGAAGCTGCAGGGGCTATCGGACTATGTGGCGGAGAAGAGCGGAATCCCCGTCATGCGCAACAAGCCCATCGTGGGAAAGGACATCTTCGCGCGCGAGTCGGGGATCGGCGCCGATACGCTTTTCAGCGCGCCGCTCGCGATGTTCGCCCTCAACCCCGCCTTCCTCGGGAAACAGCCGCGGCTCATCCTCGGGAAAAAGAGCGGCATGCTCTCGATCGGAAAGAAGCTGGAGCTGCTGGGAGTCACGCTGGATGACGACCGGAAACGGGCCCTGCTCGGCGACGTCAAGGCGCTGGGGATCCAAAAGGAGCGCGCTCTCACCGACGAGGAGTTCCTCGCCCTTCTCAGGAATTATCAGTAAAAGCGCGGGAAATAAGGCTATTGAACTAGCTTGGCAAATTCTGCTATAATAGCGGTGGAGAACAGGATCCCATAACAGCGGTAGGAGAAGCCTTCATGGAAAAATATAAAAGCAAAGTCGACATCATCTACGATCTCCTGATGACGGATATCGCCAAGGGCGTTTACCGGCAGGACGACCGGCTGGTCATCAGCCAGATCGCGCGGCAGAACAACGTCAGCGACATCCCGGTCCGGGAGGCCCTTCGCCGCCTCGAGAGCGAGGGGTATGTCAAGATCAGCGCGAACCAGGGCGCGACGGTGTGCGCGTTCAGCATCGACCGGCTGCTGGAGATCATCCGCATCAAAAGCGTGCTGGAGGGCTACGCCACGCGCCTGAGCATCGATTATGTGACGCCGGCGCTTTTGAAAAAGCTGCGCAGCCTCAACGGCCAGATGAAAAAGGCGGTTGACGCCGGGAACTACCCGAAATATTCGGAGCTCAACGTGAAGTTCCACATGAGCATCTACGAAGCGACCCCCTACACCGAGCTGTACAATATGATCCAGGACCTCTGGCGGAAGTGGAGCATCACCCGGTCGGTCTTCGCCGTGGACCCAAACCGCATGCAGGAATCCACCCGGGAACACGAGGAGATCATCCGGCTGCTGGAGGAGCGGCAGTACGATCAGGTGGAGCAGTATGTCCGCCTGCATAAACAGCGGACCGAAACCGTGTTCCTGAGCCGCGAGCGGCTGGACGATTCCCGCGGCGCGTGATCTTTCGCGCGGTTTTCCGCATGAAAAAAGCCTTACGCAGGTTTTCTGCGTAAGGCTTTTTGCTGCTTCGGCGCTCTCGGGCCGCCCGCGGGCGGCCGTGTCAGACCACGCAGTTTTGGGCGATGAAATCCAGCGACTCGCGGATTGCCCGCCGCACCTCTTCCGGCGCGGGCGTCAACTGCTCGGTCGCGAAATCCGACGCGCGGACCCGGAAGCTCTGCGGCACCTCCAGCCCGCAGGGAATGGAGGGGCGGCGCTTTTCCAGCGCGGAAAAAACCGCGGCGTACCCCACCTCCCCCTGGCCGATGGGCGGGTTGTAGATATAGCCGTCCCGCAGCAGGGCGTCCTTGAGGTGCAGGCAGTCGAGGACCTCGAGGCTTTCGCAGATGTCGTCTGCGATGGAGATTTCCCCCCGCGCAAAGCGGTAGTTGTTTCCGGGGTCGTAGTTGTAGCGGACGGACGGATGGCCGATCTCCCGAAAGATGGGGCCGCATTCCCGGGCGGTGCCCACGATGTCCCCGTAGGATTCCAGGTTGATCCGCAGCCGGTAGGGCGCGGCGGCCTCGACCGCCCGGGAGAGGTTTTTGCGGAACTTGACGGTCCGGCACGCGGGGCCGCACCGGGTGTTGATCCGCGTCGCGCCGATCTTCCCGGCGAACTCCAGCTTCTTCAAAAACCGGGCGAACTGCCGGTCGTTCGTCAGGTCGCAGTGCCCCGAGACGGCGACGCAGCGGAGCCCGCGCTCCTCCAGCCGGGCACGCACCCACGCGACATACTCGTCGCAGACCCGTTCCGCGACGATCTGCTCACTGATGCCGTCGATGGCGGAGAGCTCCACGTCGGAGAACCCGAATTCCCTGGCGGCGTCCAGCGCCGGTATGAGATCGTCGCCGGGCACGCTGTTGGTACAGAACCAAAAAGGGGAGAGGTGCAGCATCCTTGACTCATCCTTCCTCATCGAATTGCAGCATCACCTTGGCGTGGACGCCGCTTGCCTTCTCGGCGAAGGCCTGGATTCCCTGTGAAAAGGGGAACAGCCCGGTCACGACCTCCTCCAGCCTGAGCCTGCCGGCCATGGCGATGGCGGAGGGGAAGTAGCCGCTGGGGACGCAGACGCAGGAGATGGTTGCGTCCTTCCAGTAGAGGTTGAAGAGGTTGACCTCGAGATTGAAATCCATGCCGTAGAGCCCGAAATAGACGACCGAACCGCCCCGGGCGACGATGTTGAGCGCCGTCTGGGCGGAGCCGCGGCTGCCGGAGGCCTCGATGACCGCGTCGTACCCCATTCCGCCGTTCAGCAGCAGCGCCTCGGTCACCAGGTTGCACCCGCTCGGGTCGAGGACCACGTCCGCGCCGAACCGTTTGGCCATCTCCCGCTTGGCCGCCACCGGCTCGACGACCACGATCTTTCCCAGGGGATACTGCCGCGCCAGCTTCAGGATGATCTGCCCCATGGCGCCGCCGCCGAGGATGATGAGGTTCTTCCCCCAGTCGAGCCGCGCCTTCGAGATGGCGTGCATGGCCATCATCAGCGGCTCGATCAGGCTGCCGGCCGGCAGGGAGACCTCCGTGGGCAGCAGGAAGGCCTGCTTCGCGTCGATCGAGATGTATTCCGTCATCAGGTCGGAGCGGCCGCCCGGGTTGATGCAGAAATTCGGCTGGTTGCTGCGGCAGGCGTCGCACTGGCCGCAGAAGGTATACGGATTGATCGCCACCCGGTCCCCGGGCTTGAACTCCGCCGGGGAGACCCGCTTGCCGACCGCCTCGATGATCCCCGAGCCCTCGTGCCCCAAAACGCCGTTTTTGGGGTAGGCCGCCTTGCCGTTCAGCATCATCATGTCGAACCCGCAGATGGAGGCATATTTCATCCGCACCAGCACCTCGTCCGGCCCCGGATCGGGAGGGTCGGGCAGACCCAGGAAATAGAGCTCCCGGTTTCGGCGCATCCGAAGTGATTTCATATGCCTCCCGCCTTTCGTAATTCCGTCCGGTATTGCTGCGGGGTCTTGCCGACCTGCTTTTTGAATACCTGACTGAAGTATTTCGCGTTGTCGAACCCCACCATCCCGGCGATATCGATGATCTTGTAGGGGGTTTCCAGCAGCTGCATCGCCCGCTGGATCCGCCGCTCGTTCACATAGGCGCTGAACGAGCTGCCGGTCTCCCGCTTGAAGAGCCGGCTGAGGTAGGTGGCGTTGATGTGGACGTGCCCGGCCGCGCGCTCGAGGCTGATCTCCTCGCCGAGGTTTTGGTTGATGAAGCTGGTGACCTCGATGATCAGCTGGTTGGAGCTCCGGTTTTCGTTGCAGAGCTGGTCGTAGAGCTTTAAAAACAGCTCCCGGAACGCCTCGAACGCCTCGTGGGCGCTGGAGAACTGCCGGATGCGCAGGGCGAACTCGTCGTCGGAACCGGTCAGCCCGAAGTTGTAGCGCAGGCGGCTGTACTGGACCGACAGCTGCGTGGTGACGAAGGAATAGAGGTCGGTGGACATGTCGTGGCAGACCAGCGCCTCCAACGAGCCCAGCGAGGAGACCAGCTGGGGCCGCGCGAGGTTTTGCAGCGCGAGGGAGAGGACGCTCAGCAGGTCGCGGACCTGTCCCTGGGTGGCCGTGGACTGGTAGGCCCGGACGGTTTTGGGCTGCAAGAAGGGCGGGGAGAAGAAGAACCGTTTGTGCCGGAGCTGCAATAGGTCCTTGCACTGGCTGTGCCAGCGCTCTATGGGGAGCGGCACGTCGGAGATCTCGAAGGCAAGCGGCGGGATGCTGTAGGGGGCGAGGGCGAGATTGATCTTTCCGATCAGCCGTTCCCAGTCGGGTTCGTCCTGCCCCTCCGCCAACAGGATGCAGAGGTTGCTCTCCCGGTAGACGCACAGCTCGCATTTGCCGACCGGCTCCAGAACGGCGAAGAGATCGTGGAGCACCGCCTCCAGGCTGTCGATCTGGCTGAAAAAATTGAAGGGCTCGTCGTTGCGCGGCTTCGGGCTTCCCAGAAGCTGCCAGCAGTCGCTGCGCCCCACGCGCAGGCGGCCGAACTCCACCTGCGCCTCGCCGGTGCGCAGCGGGATCAGGCCCATCAGCAGCTCCATGACCTCCAGGCTGTGCTGCACCGCCTGGTCGTGCTGCTCGCGCGCCGGCGGCTCCCGCTTCTTCCGCCCGTGCTGCTCGGCGGCGGCGCAGAGCGCCTGCAAAAGGTCCTCCTCCGGCGGAAGCTCGGTCGGGAAGACGGCCGCCACCCGGGAGTTCACGGGAGCGCCGAGGGAGAGCCCGGGCTCGTCGTTCAGAAGCAGGAAGGTCGGGCAGATGCCGCGGGGGAGCAGGTAGTTGATGAGGTCCTCCGCGTTCCAGAAGTTCATGTAGGCGGGCATGATGACCAGGTCGGGCTGGGTCGATTCAATCAGGCTCATGCCGAGGACGCTGTTGTCGGCGGTCCCGCCGAGCTGGAACTTGTCGGGATATTTCTGGAGGATCCCTCTGAGGTACTGGATTTGGGAATACTGGGTCGAAATCATCAGCACGGTATGGATCTCCGCCGCCCCCTCTCCGTTGTGAAAACAAAAAAACAACCTTTTTCGCGCGCCCGCGCAGAAGGTTATATTAAATATATATCCTACTTTCCGCGCGAAAGCAAATGTTTTTTCCCCTTTTTGGGCGATTCCCCGAAAGTGGTAGAATTTGCGGACTTTTTCCCGCCGGTCTTCTGACCGCCGCAAAATATTGACCGCTCCGCGGACCTCTCTAGAAAAGGATTCTGTCCATTTGAAGTAAAAAAATTGAACCTTTTTCCAAATCGGATACCGGACTTCCCCGGCGGACCGCCCGTCCGCATAAAACTGCACAACAAATTCGACCAAAATGGAAAACACAATGCGCCTATTTTTTGTTGATATTATAATATGATTTAGAAAAGCCATCCACCACATCAATTGTAGAAAAGAGGAGTGCATTATGCGCAGTATTCGTTATTTCGGAAACGGAACCCTGAAGATGCTCGACATTCCCGAGCCCCAGATCACCCGGCCGGACGACGTTAAAATCAAAGTGGCCTACTGCGGCGTCTGCGGTTCCGACCTGCATTTCAAACGCGCTGAACTGGACTTCCTGTTCGACAAGGAAAACGGAACGCCCATCGGGCACGAGGCCTCCGGCGTCATCACCGAGCTCGGGCCGGCCGCGACCGCCAAGGGGCTCAAGGTGGGCGACCAGGTGACCTATTACTACAACGAGCACTGCGGGAGCTGCTATTACTGCCGCAACGGGCAGGAGCAGTTCTGCGTGAATATGACCGGCTCCTCCGCCGCCATGTCCGATTATCTCGTCGTGCGGGAGCAGGCGGTCCACAAGCTGGTCGGCGGCTGCGACCTCAAGCGCGGCGCCCTCATCGAGCCGATCTCGGTCTGCCTGCACGGCATCGACCTGGCGCGCATCAAGGTGGGCTCGACCGTGGCGATCTCGGGCGGCGGCACCATGGGGATGCTGATGACCCAGCTGGCCAAACGCTCCGGCGCCACCAAGCTGACGGTGATCGAACCGATCGCCATGAAGCGCGAGATGGCCAAAAAGCTGGGCGCGGAATATGTGATCGACCCGGTGGGCCAGGACCGCAAGGAGGAGGCGCTGAAGATCACCGACGGACGCGGATTCGACGTGGTCATCGAGGCGTCCGGAAGCTGGCGGGCGTGCGACGGCATCGAGGAGCTGGTGGGCAAGGGCGGCACCCTGGAATTCTTCGCCGCGCTTTACCGCAGCGACTACGACTACAAGCTGAACCTCTTCCAGGCGTTCTTCAAGGAGATCCAGATCGTGGGCGGCGTGTTCCAGTCCCCCTACGCCTTCCCGCGCAGCGTGGCGCTGGCCAACGTGCTGGAGCTGGACCCCATCCTGGTGGACGGGTGCGTCTTCGAGGCGGAGGATTTCGAGCAGGCGTTCGAGGCCCAGATGGACGGGCGGACCATCAAGTCCCTGATCAAGTTCGACTAGCGACAAGTGTGTGTTAAGGAGGAAAGAGGCGAAGTATGGACAACAAACAATATTACGTCAAGCTCCCAGTCTGGAAAAAATGCGCGTTTGGCTCGATCGACACGGCCAACAATTTCAGCTGGTCCTACATCAGCTCCTTTTTGGCGATCTATCTGACGGACACCTTCCTGATCCCCGCGAGCTATGTGTCCATCATGTTCCTGGTGTGCCGCTTCTGGGACGCGATCAACGACCCCATCGTCGGCTATCTGGCCGACCGCACCCGCACCCGCTGGGGCCGCTACCGGCCGTGGATCTTTTTCGGCACCGCGCCGCTCTTCATCACGACGGCGCTGCTCTTCTGGCCGCACCCCGATTGGGCGCTCCCGACCAAGATGGTCTACGTCTGCGCCCTTTACGCGCTGGTGGTGCTCTTCTACACGATGGTCAACCTGACCTACGGCTCCCTCAACGCGGTCGTCACGCAGGACCCGGCGGAGCGCGGGTCGCTGGCCTCCTACCGGCTGCTCTTCGCCTACATAGGCTCCACGGCGATGACCCAGCTGGTCGTGCGCGCGGAGCCCGTCCTCTCCAGCAAAAACCCCGGCATGGGCTACTTCTACCTGGCCGTCATCTTTGCCGTCTTCTGCATCCCCATGCAGATCTTCGGCGCGAAGGTGCAGAAGGAGGTCATCCCGCCCTCCAACACGGGCGTCAAGATGTCCATCTTCAGGCAGCTGCGGCTCTCCTTTAAAAACGTCCCCTTCATGATGGTCTGCATCATGTTCCTCGCCCAGGGCTTCTCCCTCTACGGCGTGGGCGCGATCAACACCTACTGGTTCAAGTACGTGGTGGGCGACACCAACCCGCTGGCCACCTACTCCCTGATCACGCTGGTGCCCTCGATGCTCGGCTGCTTCACCTCCCAGTTCTGGAGCAACAAGCTCCGGAACAAGGGCAAGGCCATCGGCATCACCTACGTCGCGCAGGCGGTCTTCTTCACCCTGCAGTTTTTCCTGTTCCGCAACACGGTCAACATCGGGGTGATGTATTTCCTCGGAATTGTCGTGCAGTACTTCGCGGGCGCCAACATGTCGCTCATCTACGGCATGGTCCCGGATACGATCGAATACTCCGAGCTCATCACCAAGGGAGAGCGGATGGACGGTTTCCTCAACACCCTCTCCTCCTTCTGGAACAAGGTGGGCATCACGATCGGCACCGCGGGGACCGTGTGGATCCTGGACCTGGTGGGCTATGTGCCGAACGCGGCGGACCAGCCCTCCAACGTCATTCTTGCGCTCGACCTGATGAAGTGGATCCTGCCGACCATCTTCTGCATCATCGCCCTTGTCTCGCTGATCTGGTACAAACTGGACTACGCGAACTTCGATAAGCTGGTCGCCACCCTCAACGAACAGCGCCCGGTCTGGGAGGCCGAACGCAAAGCCGCCGCCGGGAAGTGACCCCGTCCGGCCGGAGGAAAAGGAGGATTTCCAATGTATCAATCCGACGTGCAGCGCTTTGAACGCTCCAAGAACACCGACCTGTTCGTCACCTTTTTCCCGCTCGTCCTGGCGTTCGGGCTGCGCGGCTTTCTCCTGAAAACCGGCCTTCCGGAGGCGGCCCTCTTTGCGGCGCAGGCGCTGCTGGCGGTCTTTCTGGCCGCCGCGTTCCTGCTCAGCCACCACTGCTATTTCCGTCTCTTTCGCTATACGGTGGCCGAGCGGGGCGGGAGCGGCTACCCCGCGGAGTCGCTCACCTTTGAGCGGCTCTGCGGCAAAAAGTCGCGGATTTACGAGCGGGTCCTGCGCGGCGAAATGCTCTATCTGGCCGCGCCGGATGAGCGCTGCGCGGCGTATGGGAAGCCCTCGGCTTCCTACCGCCTCACGGTCCTTCCCTCCCGGAGCGCCTGCCGGCTCTATTACCGGCAGGAGGGGACCCTCTACTGCGCGGCCTTTCATCCGGACGAACGGCAGGCCGCTGTCCTGCGCCGGTGGACCGGCCAGGACAAAGCGGAAAACCGGCCTGAAGCGGCCGGATCATGTTAGGAGGTAAAATCTTTTATGGCTGAGAAATCACTGGTCCGGAGGCTGGAAAAGGCCTCTCTGGACACCAAGCTGCGTCTGCTGGACCTGTGCCACCAGACGATGATCCACATTGGCGGCGACCTGTCGGTCTGCGATATGATGACCGCGCTCTGGCAGTATGCCATCCGCTACGACGTGGAGAACCCCCACTGGGACGGGCGGGACCGTTTCGTCCTCTCCAAGGGGCACGCGGCGGCCGTCACATCCTTCAGCCAGGCGGCCATCGGCTGCTACGACGTCCAGGACATCTACAAGGAATACGCCACCGACTTCGGGCGGTTCGGCATGCACTCCTGCAACCTGGCGAACCCCTATGTCGACGTTTCCACCGGCTCGCTCGGGCATGGGATGCCCGTGGCCGCGGGCATGGCGGCGGCCCTCAAGCGCAAGGGCTCCCAGAGCAGGGTCTACTGCGTCATCGGGGACGGCGAGTGCGGGGAGGGCTCCATCTGGGAGGGCGCGATGTTCGCCCACCAGTACCAGCTGGGGAACCTGGTCGTGTTCGCCGACCGCAACGGCTTCTCCTTTGACGGCCCCACCGAGGAATACATGGCGCTCGAGCCCTTTGCCGGCAAATGGCGGGCGTTCGGCTGGAATGTGGTGGAGATCGACGGCCACGACATGGACGCGATCATCGACACGATCGACCGCCTCCCCGACGTGTCCAGCGACACGCCGACCATCGTCATCGGCAAGACCGCCAAGGGACACGGCGT
The DNA here is from genome assembly GCF_024461615.1 of Anaerotruncus sp. DFI.9.16. Lineage (NCBI taxonomy): Bacteria > Bacillati > Bacillota > Clostridia > Eubacteriales > Oscillospiraceae > Anaerotruncus > Anaerotruncus sp. DFI.9.16. The sequence goes on along the minus strand of NZ_JANFZX010000002.1, from coordinate 66,217 downwards.
GAGCTTTATGGAGAACAACGCCTCCTGGCACGCGGGCGGCGTCAATACGGAGGACTGGGAAAAGGCGAAGGCGGAGCTGACCGCCGCTTATCAAGAGAAATGGGGTGCGGCCGTATGAGCGGAATGACGCTGAATATGGAAGTAATGACCAGCCTGCGGGACGCCGTCGGAAAATGCCTGGCGGAGCTGGGCAAAAAGTACGACAACATGCTCGCCATGACGGCGGATGTGGACACCTCCTCCCGCATTCAGGCGTTCAAGGAGGCGTTCCCCGACCGCTGCTACAACGTGGGGATCGCGGAGCAGTGCCTGATGAGCACCGCCGCCGGGCTCGCCCATGAGGGCTTCAAGCCGCTGACCTTCGCCTTCGCGCCCTTCGCCTCGATGCGCTGCTACGAGCAGGTCCGCACCGACATCTGCTACACCAAGCTGCCGGTCATCATCATCGGCAACGGCGCCGGGTATTCCAACGGCGCTTCCGGCTGCACCCACTGCGGACTGGAGGATTCGGCGCTGATGGTGGCCTGCAACAACATGACCGTCATCGAACCGGGCGACCCGGCGCAGATGGTAAAGGTGCTTGAGGCGGCCATGGAGCTGAACGCGCCGGTCTATATCCGGCTGGGCCGCGAGGCCACCACCTCCCTGTACGCGGAGGACGTCAAATATGAGATCGGCAAGGCTCTGATCCCCCGCGAGGGGAACGACGGGGCGTTCGTCTGCACCGGCATCATGGTCCACTTCGCCATGGAAGCGGCGAAACGGATCCGTGAGGAGCTCGGCAGAGAGATCCGGGTGGTGGATATGCACACCGTTAAGCCCCTCGACCGCGACGCGGTCATCGCCGCCGCGAAGACGGGGCGCGTGGTCGCCGCGCAGGACCACAACATCAACGGGGGACTGGGACAGCTGGTCGGTTCCACGATCGCCGAGGCGGGAATCACCTGCAAGCTGGCCATCCGCGGATGCCCGGACGAGTTCGTCCCGATCGCGACGCCGGAGTTCCTCTACGCCCGCAACGGCATGGACGCCGACGGGCTCTACCAGGCAATGAAGGCGCTGCTTTAATTTACCGCCGCAGGAGATGGAGGCGGGCGGGAGACCGCCCGCCTCCATTTTGTGAGAAGGGGGAAACGCCATTGGATAAGCTCCGCGCCGGGCTCCTCACGGGGAGGGAGGCCCGCCTGCTGCTGCTCCTCGCGGGCGCCAGCTTTTTGCGAAACCAGCTTTGGCTCACGCCGTCCCCCCTGATGACCGTCATCATGGACGATATGCGCATCGGGTACCAACAGGGCGGGCAGCTGCTCTTTATCGTCACCGTCCTGATGGGAATCTCCCTCTTCGTCGGGAGCAGGGTCATCGACCGGCTGGGCGCCAGCCGCGCGATGGCGATCGCGATCGGCTGCCTCGCGCTCGACGGCCTTTTCGCCTTCTTTTGCAGAAGCTACCCGCTCGTCCTCGTGGGGCGCGCGTTCAGCGGGATCGGTTACGGGCTGGGCAGCGGGGCGCAGGGCGTCCTGGTCACGGAGCGGTTTCCGCCCGCCCGGCGCGGGCTGATCAACACGATCAACGCCGCCGTAAACGCGTTGAGCATCGCGGCCGCCTACGCGGTCACCGTGCCCCTCTACCGCTTTTTCCACTCCTGGCGCGGGACGCTGCTCTTCTGGTCGCTCGTGTCCGCGGCTTGGATGGGCATTTTCATCCTGTTCGACGCCGCCCACGCGCCGTTCGCGGCCGGCGCGCCGTCCAGGGCGCCCGCCAGCCTTGCGCAGGCGGCGCGCCTCCCGAAGGTGTGGTGCATGGCCGCCGCGATGGGCGGACTGACGATCCTGTACACGGGCTACTCCTCCTATCTGCCCTCCTTTCTCGCCGAGGCGCGCGGGTTCTCCCTGCAGGCAGCCGGGACGGCGACCGGCATGATCTCCGTGGCGGGGCTGGCCGGATGCCTGCTGTGCGGCCCCCTCTTCACGCGGCTGCGCGCCGTCCACATCCCGCTGCTTGCGCTGGAGCTTCTGGTGCTGGCGGGCGCCGCGGGGACCGCGCTCTTTCCGTCCCACGCGGGGATCTACGGCGGCATCTTGCTGCTGGGGTTCTGCTTCAACGGCTGGGGGACGGTCTCGGTGACCGCCCTGATGAACATGGACGGGATGACGCCGAGGCTGATGGGCGGGGCGGTCGCGATCTACAGCGGCCTTGGGGGGATCGCCGCCGTCTGCGTCCCGGGCATGTTTTCCTTTTTCCAGGCGCGGTTCGGCATCCGGAGCGCGCTCGCCCTCTTCTGCCTCTTCGTGCTTCCCGCGCTGGCCGGGACCGGGCTGTATGCCCTCCTCTGCCGCCGGCGCGGCGCATGAAAAAAGCCTTGCGCGGGACCTCCACGCAAGGCTTTTCGCACCGGGCGGCAAATTTGCGGCAAAACAAAACCGGCCGGTCAGAAGACCGGCCGGTTTGATCTGGTGGGAACACGGGGACTCGAACCCTGGACTTCCTGCGTGTGATGCAGGCACTCTAACCAGCTGAGCTATGCTCCCGAGACAAGTGATATTATAGCACATCGTCCGGGGAAAGGCAAGCCCTTTTTTGCACTCAGTCGTCGAACTCCTGCATGACGTTCCCGATCGTGATCGTGCGGTGGGGAAGCCAGACATACTGCCCCTCCAGCCGGGGGACAGCCTCCTTGACGTCCCGCCCGGTGGAGAGCGCATAGGCGAGCTCGAAGATCGCCTCGGCCTGTCCCTTGGCGTCGTTGAGCACGGTTCCGGTCAGCGTCCCCTCCTTGATCGCTTCGCGGGCGGGGGGCGTTGCGTCGATGCCGACGATCACCGGCAGATCCTCGATGCCCGCCGCGCGGTAGGCGTCGATCGCGCCGAGCGCCATATCGTCGTTGTTGCTGAAGACCACCTCGATGCGGGGGCCGATCTCCTCGTCCTTCAGCCACTGTCCCATCTTGGCGGAGGCCTGCGCGCGCTGCCAGTTGGCGGTGTCGTTGGCGAGCTTCTCCACGCTGATGCCCGCGCCCGTCACCGTCTTGATCGAATATTCGGTGCGGATGGCGGCGTCCTGGTGGCCGGGCTCCCCCTCAAGCATGACGTATTGGATCTTGCCATCCCCGTTGCGGTCGACCAGCTCGGGGTTCTGGTTGAAGAGGTTGGAGACGATCCGTCCCTGCAGGACCCCCGATTCGCTGGCGATGGCGCCGACATAGTAGGCGCGGTCCCACCGCTGCATATCCTCCTCGACCGGCTCGCGGTTGAAAAAGACGATGGGGATGTTCGCGGACTTGGCCTTGTCGATGATGACGGAGGCGGCCGTGCGGTCGACCTCGTTGACGCAGATGACGTCGTAGCCCTGCGAGAGGAACTTGTCCACCTGGTCGTTCTGGATGCCCTGGTTGCCCTTGCCGTCCATCACATTGACGGAGATCTTAACCTTGTCCCGGGACTCGCGGGCCTTTGCGGTCTCGAGGAAATACCCGCTGAGGGTGGAGATAAAGGTGTCGTCCTGCCGGTAGACGGTCATGCCGATCTTGATCTGCCGCAGGTCGGGGTTCTGGCTGTCGTCCGAATCGCTGCATCCGCCGGAAAAAAGCGTCAGGCAGAGCGCGGCGGACAACAGGAGCGCCGTCCTTTTCCAGAGCGTGTTCATGCGAAAACCTCCTTCTTGCGGGTCCCCGCCGGGGCGCCGGTTCAGCGGATAAACGGGAAGAGCAGCCGCTGGTTTTCCGGGTCGTACATGTTTTTCCAGTTGATCATGCGGTGCTCGACGACGGTGGCCGGCGCGACCGGCCGCTTCTTGAGGGAATCGACGGCCGCCTTGACCCCCAGGTATCCGATGCCGAAATCGTTCTGCACGATTGTGGCGTTGACAATGTCCTGCTCGATATAGGAAGCGACCTTGCCGGTCGAGCCGATGCCGAAGAGGGTGAGGTAATCGGCCTGCTCGTCAATGACCGCCTGCGCGGCCGCCTCGAGCGCGGTGACGTCGAGGGTGACCACCACGTCGACCGACTTGGGCCGCAGCTCCTGAGCCAGCGTCCGGGCGGCCTCCGACGATTCGTCGGGGAGCGTCCAGCTGATTACCTCGCCGCCGATCTCGTCGAGCACGCTCATGAGCCCGGCGCGCCGCTGCTGCACGTTGCTGCACTGCGCGCTCGATTCCACGACGGCCAGCCGCTTGCGGGCGTTGCCGCTGCGCACGATCTCCTGGCCGAGCTGGACCCCCATGGCGTAGTTGTCCGCCGAGATATAGGACTTGACCGCGGCGCTGTTGACGGTCGATTCGATGCAGACCACCGGAATGTTCTCGGAGACCTGCTCGACCGTGCTGACCAAGCCGTTGCTGTCGGCGGCGGCGAGGACGATCGCGTCCACGCCGCTGTCGTATTCGCGCTGGATCAGGGAGATCTGCTCGGAGAGGTTGTTCTCCTCCGACAAGGTGATGAAGCTCAGGTCGACGTTCATCTCGCTGGCGGCCTGGTCGGCCCCCTGCTTGATGCTCTCCCACTGCTCTCCCGTCTTGCCCCGCACGATGAGGGAGACGTCGTAGACCTCGGGGACCTTCTCCTCCCCGAGCACGTCGAAGGTGAGGATCGCGAAGGAGATCGCGAACGCGGACAGGAGCAGCACAAACACGAGAATCTTTCGCTGCGTCATTTCACATCCCCTCCTTTCACAGCCTCGTCGTAGCTGTGGCGGGGCAGGTGGATGCGCACGGTGGTGCCCACGTCCGGCTCGCTGAGGATGGTCAGGCCGTAGCCCTCCCCGTAGCGCAGCTGGATGCGCTGGTTGACGTTGCGCAGCCCGATGCCGGACCCCTTGGAGCGCACCCGCGTCTCGTCGGTCAGCAGGGTCCTGCAGACCTCCTCGGGGATGCCGCTGCCGTTGTCCTCGACGTCGATGTACAGATCGCCGTCCTCCCCGACGTAGGAGCGGACCCGGATCTCGCCGTCCCCGTCCATGAACTCCATGCCGTGGTAGATGGCGTTTTCCAACAGCGGCTGGACGATCAGCTTGATCGTCTCGAGGCGCAGCGTCTCGGGCGCGGCGTCGATCGAGACGGCGAATTTGTTCTTGTAGCGCATCTTCTGGATGGTCAGGTAGTTGCGCGCGTGCTCGAGCTCGTCGTTCACCGGGATGACCGTCCTGCCCTTGGACAGGCTGATGCGGAAGAGCCGCGCGAGCGCGGTGACCATCGTGACCGCTTCCTCGTACCGCTCGTTCTCGATCATCCAGACGATCGAATCGAGGGTGTTGTAGAGGAAATGGGGGTTGATCTGGCTCTGGAGCGCGTCGAACTCGCTCTTGCGCTTGGCCTCCTGCTCGACGACGATGTCCTCCATCAGCTGGCGCATCTGGCCCACCATCCGGCGGATCGTCTTGCCGAGGTGCTGGATCTCATAGGAGCCGCCGACGGCGATGTTGACGTCGAGATTGTTCTTTTCCAGTTCCTTGACCGAGTTTTCCAGCGCCTTGATCGGGTTGGCGATGCGCGACGAGACGAAGAGGTTTGCGAACACCATCAGAAACATCGTAAAGAAGATGATGAAGACCGCGAAGGTTCGGATGTGGTAGTAGTCGGCGGTGATGTCGGCCATCGGGGTCACGCCGACGATCTTCCAGCCGGTGTAGCCGACCGTCTTGACAGTGACCACCCGTTCCCGGCCGTTGAAGGTTTCCACGTGGTTGCCGTCCTCGTAGTGGACGGCGGCGTGGTTGTTTTCCTCGAGCAGGTTGGAGTAGAGCAGCTGCTGACGGGGGTGGTAGATGATCTCCCCTTCGCTGTCGATGAGGTAGACGTAGCCGCTGCCGCCGAGGCGGACGTTTTTGAAGAGCTGTTCGATGCCCGAAAAGTTCATGTCGACGAGCAGCACGCCGTGGCGGACGTTTCCGCTGCTGGTCAGCTCGACGGCGCGGGAGAGGGAGACCACCCACCGGTAGCGGTAGTCGGGGTCCTCGAAGAGGTTCTGCACGTGCGGGGTGGAGAAGTGCAGGTTTTCGATCTTGCCCATCGCGCGCACGAACCAGTCCTGCTCGTTGGGCTGGACCGTCTTTTTCAGGATTGAAAGCGGGGACGCGGCCACGAGCCCGCCCTCGTCGTCCACCACCACGATGCTGACGAGCAGGTCACGGTTGGTCTCATAGAGCAGGTTCATCTGCGCGTCAATCGTCTCGTCCGCAAGGTCGACGTTCTTGATGACGCGGTAATACATCGCGTCCGAGACGCGCATCATATTGCGCAGGTAGGTGTCGAGGTTCATGTTGACCTGCTCGATGACACGCCGGTTGTCCTCCTTGACCATCTGCTCGGTCGAGGTGGCGAAGCGCAGGTAGAGGGTCAGCCCCAGGAAGATCATCCCCACCATCGCCACGATCGTAAAGGAGATCGAGATCATGTACTGGATGCTGCGCTTCTGGTAGGACTTGGTGACGCGCCGGAACCACTCCCGAATGGCGTCAATCATGTGCGGCCCCCTGGCTGCTGCGGTATTTGGTCGGCGACATGCCGAACTGCTTTTTAAAGACGTAGCTGAAATAGTTCGGCTCGGTGTAGCCGACCTTAAGCGAGATCTCGTAGGTCTTGTCCTCGGTGGTCGAAAGAAGCTTGACCGCCTCGTCCATGCGCACCTGCGTGAGGTAGGCCACAAAGCTCATGCCCGTCTCCTTTTTAAAGAGGGTGGAGAAGTAGGCGGGGGAGACGTGCAAATGGTCGCAGAGCATCTCGACCGAGATGTCGGGGCTCTGGTAGTTTTCCGATATGAACTGCTTGGCGCTCTCGGCGATCTCCTTGGAGGAGTTGGTGCGCTCCCGGCGGATCATTGTGGAGATCGTCAGGCACATCTCGGTCAGGCGGCGGCCCAGCTCGTCGAGAGAATCGAAGCTCGTGAGGGCGAAGCCGTTGTCGAAATCCCGCCCGAACACCTTGGAGGCGTCGAGCTGGTAGGTGCGGATGACCTTGAGCAGCTCGGCCATCATCTCCATAAGGCAGAGCTGGTACTGCCCGATCGGCAGGCGCGCCTCCTTGAACCGCCCGACGCAGCGGTCGACGGCGTGGCGAATATTCTCCGGGGTCCCCAGCTTGATGGCGGCGAGCAGGTCGCGCTTGTCCTGCTCGTCGAAGGGGAGCTGCGCGGTGGGGTCGGGCTCGACGTCGTCGATGTAGATCGCGCGCCCCGAGCCCATCAGCACCCGGTAGTCAAGCGCGCTGCGCGCGCCCTCGGCCGAAAAATGCAGATCGGCGAGCGACTCGCACAGGCTCCCGACCCCCGCGGTCAGCGTCAGGCGCAGGAACCGCTTGGCTAGCTTGCAGACCTGGTTCATGCCGTCGATGAGGGCGAGCACCTGTCCGCGCTCGTCGAAGCTGGCGATGACCGCGACCGAGTCGTTGTAGAGAGTGCTCTTGAAGCAGCACCGCCGCCCGAGGTTCTCGTCGATGATCTGCCGCACCGAGAGGGGAAGCAGCTCGCTCTGGCGGATGGGCGCGTCCTCCGGCGTGTCGCTGTCGAAATGGGTGAGCACGACCGCCCAGTACCGTCCCGACAGGTCGATGCCGTACTGCTCCGCCTGTTCTCCGGCGCGGCGCTCGGTAATCCGCCCGTCGAGCAGGCGGGCGTAGAACTGCTCGCGCAGCAGCGGCAGGCTGCTCTGGTAGCGCTGGCGCAGCAACGCGATGTTGCGCTTTTCGGCGAACTCCGCGTCGAGCTGGCTTTTCAGGCGCTGCAAAACCGCCGTCAGTTCGGCGGCGTTGATCGGTTTTAGGATGTACTCGGCGGCGCCCATCTGGATCGCCTTCTGGGCGTACTCGAAGTCGTCGAAGCCGGAGAAGATCACGAGCTTGGTGTCGGGCATCAGCTCGCACAGCCGCTTCCCGAGGGTGAGCCCGTCCATGAAGGGCATCTTGATGTCGGTCATCACGACGTCGGGGTGGAGCTGCTCGGCCAGCTCGAGCGCCTCCTGGCCGTTTTCGGCCGAGGCGACCAGCTCGAACCCGTTGCCCTTCCAGTCGATCTTGCGCCGGATCCCGTCGCGGATCTCCTCCTCGTCGTCGACAAGCATAACGCGGTACAGGGACATGGAATCCTCCTTCCGGCCGGCGGGTCCCCGCCCGCGGCCGCAAAACCTCCCCGGCGGGAGGGCTTTTCAGGCGGGCGGCCCTTCGCGCCGGCCCCCGCTGCAGTGGGAAAACAGGGCGCGTCGTGCGCGCCGGAAGGGGTTCTGTGCAGGATACACAGTATTGTTCCCCTGATAATCACTAGCATTATATCATTTTCTTCCAAAAAAAGAAAGGGCCGACTTGAAAAGCCGGCCCTTTTTTTGGGAAACCAAACGGTTAGGATTATTTCTTGCGATATTTGCCCATGTCGATCGCGACCGCGACGGCGATGATGATGCCCTTGATGACCTGCTGCCACATCGGGGAGATGTTGATAAACTGCAGGCCGTACTGGATGACCGAGAAGATCAGAACACCGGAGACGATGCCGCCGACCTTACCGATACCGCCGTTCAGCGAGACGCCGCCGACGACGCAGGCGGCGATCGCGTCGAGCTCGTAGCCGTTGCCGTAGTTGTTGGTGGCGCCCGCAGTACGGGCGGCCTCCAGAACGCCGCCGACGCCGTAGAGGGCGGAGGCGAGGATGAAGATGCCCATGATGGTCTTGAAGACGTTGACGCCCGAAACGACCGCCGCTTCACGGTTGCCGCCGATGGCGTAGACGTTCTTGCCAAAGACCGTCTTGTTGAGCACGAACCAGATGATCACCAGCACGACGAGGGCGATCGGGACGAGGATCGAGATGCCGGGGAAGACGACCTGTCCGGCCGCGTTCCTGATTTCACCGAGCTTGGTGAGACCGAGGGCGGAGAAGTCGGAGCGGATGCCGCCCAGAGGCTGCGAGTTGTTGGGAGGCATATCGAAGTAGAGGGAAGTTGCGCCGTAGACGATAACCTGGACGGCCAGCGTTGCGATGAACGGGTGCATGTCGTATTTCGCGACGAGGAAACCGTTCAGTGTGCCGAAGAACATGCAGGCGACGATCGCGAGCAGGATCGGCAGGATGATCGGGACCTGCGGCAGGTCGGGGTAGAAGCGGTTGGCGTATGTAGCCGTCTGGAGCATCGAGCAGGAGATGACCGCCGCCAGACCGACCATACGGCCGGCGGACAGGTCGGTGCCCGCGATCAGAAGGGTGAAGCAGATACCCAGCGCGATGATCAGCCTCGTGGAGGAGATCGACAGGATATCGAGGATAACGCGGACCTGCATGAACCGGCGCTCCTTGATGCAGATGATCACAACGAGCACGAGCAGCGCGAGGATGATCGCGTAGTTGGTCAGGAAGGCTTTCGCCGCTTTTTGGGAGAACGTGACGTCGCCGAGGGTGGCGCGCCGGGAATACTGGATGCCGCCGTAGATGGCGACGATGACGCCGAGGCCGATCATGATGACCGGCAGGTCAAAAATCACCTTGGACAGGTCAACGGCGAATTGCAGGAGCAAACCGATGACGATCAAAACGCCGCCGCCAATGATGAAGCCAAGGGAAAATTTCGCGCGAGGGACGATCTTTCCTTGCATTCCTAGTACCTCACTTTCCTAAATCATTTCATAAACTGGGTTGCCAGGCGCATAACCTCGACCTGGTCGAACTGGTCCTTCTCGAGGAAGCCGGTAACCCTGCCCTCGCACATGACCATGACACGGTCGGCCATGCCGAGCAGCTCGGGCATCTCGGAGGAGATCATGATGATGCTCTTGCCCGCCTTGACGAGGTCGAGCATAATGGTGTAGATCTCATATTTGGCGCCGACGTCGATGCCGCGCGTCGGCTCGTCAAGAATCAGGATGTCGGGGTCGGTGAGCAGCCAGCGGGCGATCAGCACCTTCTGCTGGTTGCCGCCCGAAAGGTTCTGCATGGCGGTCTCAAGGGTCGGGGTCTTGACGTTGAGCTGCTTGTCGGCTTCCGACGCGGCCTGGTAGCGTTTCTTCTCCTGAAGCACGCCGTGTTTGGCGTATTTCTGCTGGCTTGCAATAACGGTGTTGTCGAGCACCGAAAGGGAACCGAACACGCCGGTCGCGCGCCGTTCCTCGGTCAGCAGGGCGATTTTGGCGGCTTTGGCGTCACGCACGTTTTTGACGTGGAAGGCCTTGCCGTTCTTCTCGATGATGCCGGAAGCGATCTCCCGCAAACCAAAGATCGCTTCGACCAGCTCGGTGCGCTGCGCGCCGACCAGTCCGCCGATGCCGAGAATCTCGCCGCGGTGCAGGTGGAAGCTGACGTCCTGGAATGATTTGGGAAGTGGGGAGCAGAGGTCCTTGACACGGAGCACCGTCTCACGCGGGAAGGGCTCGTAGTCCTTGGGCGGGAAGCGGTTGGTCATGTCGCGGCCGACCATGCGGCTGATGATCAGGTCGGTGGTCAGCTCGGCGGCGGGCCAGGTGCCGACATACTGTCCATCACGCATGATGGTGACCTCGTCCGCGATGCGCAGGATCTCTTCCATCTTGTGCGAGATGTAGATGATGGAGCGTCCTTCGTCGCGGAGCTGGTTGATGATCTTGAAGAGGTGCTCGGTCTCATTATCGGTCAGCGACGAAGTCGGCTCATCCATGATAATGATCTTCGAGTTGTAGCTGACGGCCCTTGCGATCTCCACCAGCTGCAGGGTGGATGCGGAGAGCTCGCCGGCGCGGATTTCAGGGTCGATGTCCAGATCGACCTTTTTGAACAGGTCCTTGGTCATCTGGATCATTTTCTTGCGGTCCACGGCGATGCCCCTCATGGGGAACCTGCCCAGCCAGATGTTCTCCATGACCGGCCGGAACCGGATCGGGTGGAGCTCCTGGTGAATCATGGAAACGCCCAGATCAAGCGCCTGCTTGGAAGTGTTGATGACTTCCTTTTTCCCGTCGAGAATGATCTCGCCGCCATCTTCGTGATAGATGCCGAAAAGACATTTCATCAGGGTGGATTTGCCGGCGCCGTTCTCACCCATCAGAGCGTGCACGGTGCCCGGACGGACTTTTAGTGTAACGCCGTCCAAGGCGGTGACGCCGGGAAAAACCTTGGTGATCTTGTTCATTTCCAGCACGTATTCGCCCATACAGTCGTCCTCCTTCTTTCCTGAAATAAGATGCCCGCGTTTGCCGTGCTGCGGGAAACAGCGCACGGCAGCCCGGCGACCGGTCCGCGGACATAAAATTCGGCGGGGAACGCGGAAAGCGCTTGCTTTCGCGTTCCCCGCCTAAAGGTGCCTAGGAATGCCCGTTTATCAAACTAAATGCATCTGAGTGATTCAGATTACATGAAGTCCTGATAGTTGTCGGCAGTGACCTTGACATACGGGACCCAGATGTACTTGCCATCGGTGACGTCGTAGCCAACGGTATCCTTGGTGATCTCGAGACCCTGCGCAGCCGCGACGGCCACGTTGACGGTCGCGATGCCCTGGTTCTCAGCGTCGTTCAGGACGGTGCCGAGCAGCTCGCCCTTGCTCATGGACTCCAGAGCCGGAGCGGTCGCGTCAACGCCGACGACCGGGATGTACTTGGAAGCGTCGCCAGTGTTGTAGCCTTCAGCCTTCAGGGCTTCGATCGCGCCGAGCGCCATGTCGTCGTTGTTCGCGAAAACAGCCTCGATCTTGTCAAGACCCTGGGAAGCGATGAAGCTCTTCATGAGGTCGGTCGCCTTGACCTTATCCCACATGGCGGTATCCTGGCCGAGCGCCTCGGTCTTGAAGGTGCCGTCGTCCTCGATGGCCTTGATGCAGTACTCGGAGCGGAGAACCGCGTCCTGATGTCCGGGCTCGCCCTGGAGCATGACGTACTGGATCACGCCGTCGCCGTTCTTGTCGGCGCCTGCATTGGCCTTGAAGTAGTCGAGAATGATCTGGCCGGACATCGTGCCGGACTCCTCGGCGCGGGCGCCGACGTACCAGGTCTTGTCATACTTCGCCATGTCCTCTTCGGAAGGCTGACGGTTGAGCAGAACGATCGGGATGCCAGCGGCGGAAGCCTTGTCGATGATCGGGCCGGCGGCGGTCAGGTCGACCGGGTTGACAGCCAGAGCATTGACGCCCTTGGTGATGTAGGTGTCGACCTGCTCGTTCTGGGTCGGCTGCTTGTTCTGGGAGTCCACGATCTCGATGGTCGCGCCCAGGGACTCGGCCTGCGCGGTCATGTTGTTGCGGACGCCGGTCATGAAGGTATCGTCGAATTTGTAGATGCAAGCGCCGACGGTGATGCCGTCGCCGTTCAGGGTCGCGGGGGCAGCATCCGTAGCGGGAGCTTCCTCGGACGGAGCGGCGTCTTCGGCGGGAGCAGTGGACTCGGCCGGAGCGGCGGGCTCAACCGGAGCGGGCTCGGCGGCGGGCTTGCTGCCGCACGCGGCCAGAGACAGAATCATGAGTGATGCGAACACGAGAGCGAGAATTTTTTTCATCATTCAATTCCTCCTAAACATTTGTGTTCTTTCTTCCGGCGGTATGGACGTATTCTCCCGATACGCTCACGCCACCGTTTTCATTATAGACGGGGGTAACTTCGAAAACCATCAGATTTTCTTTGCAGTTTCATGAAATATCTTCACAGATATGACATTTTGGACGATAAATGAGCTGTTTGATTGTTTAATTTGACAAAGGACTGTAAAATACAAACAGAAAGCATTGGAAAATGTGAAATTTTTTTGCCCAAACTAAACAGAGAAGGAGCGTTTTCCCACCTTTTCCAGATATTGACGAAACGCCCGAAAACAGCCGCTTTGCGGCGTATGGGAGCTGTAAATTTGGTGCAATATTCCATTGTGGGCGGTCCTTCCTTGACAAGCGCGGCGGGGTGGGGTAAAATATGAAATCGGAATTCATTTTCAAATTACAGGGGGCGAAGGGATGCCGGACGGATACAAGACGCGCCAGCGGGAGCGGATTCTGCAGTTTCTGACCGAGAACCGCGACAGGCACCTGTCCGCGGAGGACGTGGCCGCCCATCTGCGCGCCCAGCAGCTCCCCGTCGGACGGACGACCGTCTACCGGACCCTCGACCGGCTGGTCGAGCAGGGCGCGGTGCGCCGCTACTACCTCGGGGAGGGCGCGGGCGCCTGCTACCAGTTCACCGGGCGCGAGGACTGCCATGAGCACTTTCATTTAAAATGCACCGGCTGCGGCAGGCTCATCCACGTCGAGTGCGACTATCTCGGCGAGGTGGCGAAGCATGTGCTGGAGCACCACCAGTTTACGATCGACAACACCAAGACGGTGCTCTACGGCCTCTGCGCCGACTGCGCCGCGAAGAACCAGGGAGAACCCAAATGAAAAAGATCCAAAGAATAGCCGCCGCCCTCCTCTCGGTCCTCCTGCTGGCGGGCTGCGCGGCCCCGACCGGAGAAGGCGGGGAGGACGGCCGGGTGAAGGTCGTGGCGACCCTCTTTCCCCAGTACGACTTTGCGCGGCAGATCGCGGGGGAGCACGCCGACGTAATGCTGCTGCTGCCGCCGGGGGTGGAGAGCCACTCCTACGAGCCGACCCCCGCGGACATCATCATGATCGGGAAGGCCGACCTCTTCCTCTATACGGGCGAATATATGGAGCCGTGGGCGGAGAAGATCCTCGCCGGCGCCGGGGAGGGCGTGCGGGCGGTGGACCTGTCGGCGCATGTGACGCTCGAAAAGGACGATGACGGGGACGGCCACGACCACGGCGGGTACGACCCGCACATCTGGACCGACCCGCAGAACGCCAAGATCATGGTGGACGACATCGCGGCGGCGCTCTGCGCGGCCGACCCGGAGAACGCCGGGGAGTACCAGATGTCCGCGGCGGAATATAAGGAACGACTCGACGCGCTCGACGAACGGTTCTCCGAGGTCGTGGAGACGGGAAAGCGCCGGGAGATCGTCTTCGGCGGCCGGTTCGCGCTGCACTATTTCGCCGAGCGGTACGGGCTCACCTGCATCTCGGCGTTCGACTCCTGCTCGGGCGAGACCGAGCCGAGCGCGGGCGCGGTGGCGCAGATCATCCGCGCGATCGAGACGGACGGCGTCCCCGTCATCTACTACGAGGAGTTGACCGACCCGAAGGTCGCGCGCTCGATCGCGGAGGAGACGGGCGCGAAGCCGCTGCTGCTCCACTCCTGCCACAACGTCTCCAGGGAGGAGCTGCAAAACGGCGCGACCTACCTCTCGCTGATGGAGCAGAACGTTGAAAACCTGCGGGAGGGGCTGAACTGATGGCGCTGATATCCTGTAAAAACGTGACGATGGGCTACGAGAACCAGCTGGCCGTGGAAGACGTCAGCTTCGACATTGAGGACGGCGACTACGTCTGCATCGTCGGGGAGAACGGCTCGGGCAAGTCGACGCTGCTCAAGGGGCTGCTCGGGCTCATGAAGCCGCGCGCCGGGGAGATCGCCTTCGGCGACGGACTCAAACAGAATATGATCGGCTACCTGCCCCAGCAGACGATCGTCCAGCGGGACTTCCCCGCGTCGGTGTGGGAGGTCGTGCTCTCGGGCTGCCTCAACCGCCGTGGGATGCGGCCCTTCTATTCGCCCGCCGAACGGAGGATCGCGTCGGCCAACATCGAAAAGCTGGGCATCGGCGGGCTGGTCAAAAAATCCTACCGCGACCTGTCGGGGGGGCAGCAGCAGCGGGTGCTGCTCGCGCGCGCTCTCTGCGCCACCGAAAAGCTGCTGCTGCTCGACGAGCCGGTGACGGGGCTCGACCCGGTCGTCACCAGCGAGCTCTACGCGCTGATCCGACAGCTCAACCGGGAGGGCGTGACGATCGTCATGGTCAGCCACGACATCAACTGCTCGGTGCATTACGCGGGCAAGATCCTGCATATGGACACCGGCGTGCTCTTCTACGGGCCGTCGGAAAAATATCTGGAAAGCGACGTCTGCCGCAGGCTGCTGGGAGGTGACGCGCATGGGTGAGCTGTTCCGCGAGCTCTTCTCCTATTCCTTTATCAGCCGCGCGCTCGTCGTGGGCATCCTCGTCGCCCTCTGTGCCGCCCTGCTCGGGGTCTCCCTCGTGCTCAAGCGGTATTCGATGATCGGCGACGGCCTCTCCCACGTCGGGTTCGGCGCGCTGTCGGTCGCGATGGCGATGAACGTCGCGCCGCTGGCAGTGTCGGTGCCCGTCGTCGTGATCGCCGCGTTTCTGCTGCTGCGCATCAGCGAGACGAGCAAGATCAAGGGGGACGCCGCCATCGCGCTCATCGCTTCGAGCGCGCTCGCGATCGGCGTCATCGTCACCTCTCTCACCACCGGCATGAACACCGACGTCTACGGTTATATGTTCGGCAGCATCCTCGCGATGAGCGGGGGGGACGTCGTGCTCTCCGTCGCGTTGTCCGCTGTCGTGCTGCTGCTTTTCGTCTGCTTTTACAACAAGATCTTCTCCGTCACCTTCGACGAGGCGTTCGCGCAGGCCACCGGCACCAATGCGAGGCTCTACAACATGCTCATCGCCTTTTTGACGGCGATCACCATCGTCGTGGGGATGCGCATCATGGGCGCGATGCTCATCTCCTCCCTCATCATCTTCCCGGCGCTCACCTCGATGCGGGTCTGCCGCAGTTTCAAGGGGGTCGTCGTCACCTCCGCGGCCGTGTCGGTCGTCTGCTTCTTCGCGGGGATCGTGGGGTCGTTCGCCTTCTCCACTCCGGCGGGCGCGTCGGTCGTCGTCGCGAACATCGCGGTCTTCGCCTGCTTCTGGCTGGCGGGGCTCGCGCGTTCCCGCTTCGGGAAGGCATAGCAAATAAAAACGGGCGGGCCGCTCACGCGGCCCGTCCGTTTTTCGTTTATTTTAAGAATCCCTCGATGATCTTCTGTTCGGCCTCCTGCTCGGTGAGGCCCAGCGTCATCAGCTTGGTGAGCTGCTCGCCCGCGATCTTGCCGATGGCCGCCTCATGGATGAGGGCGGCGTCGACGCTGGCCGCGGTCAGCTCGGGGATCGCGCTGACCGACCCCTCGTCCATGATGATCGCGTCGCAGGCGGAATGCCCGGTGCAACGGGTGTTACCGTTGATGACCGAGCGGAACACCTGATGGGAGCTGCCGCGCGCGACCGACCGGGAGACGAGGTCGCAGCCGGAATCCTCCCCCGTGAGGTCGACGGAGAAATCCGTCTCGGCGGACTGGTCGCCGTGGGTCATGAGCTTTTCGCGGATGACCAGCCGGGCGTCCTTCATGAGCTCGGCGCGGGTGATCCGTTTGGTCGAGTCGACCCCCTTGATCTGGGTGGTGTCCATCTTCATGTAGCCGCCCTCGTCGATGCGGACCCAGGTCTGCGGGTTGATGATCCGCCTGCCCGTCCCCTCGCCGACGCCGACGTGCTTTTCGAGGTAGAGGACCCGCGCGTTCTTGCCGATGAAGAAGCGGTGGACGCCGTTGTGCTGGGCCTCCTCCTCCCCCTCGTTGTGCACGCCGCAGCCCGCCACGATCGTGACGTCCGCGCCGTCGCCAATGTAGAAGTCGTTGTAGACGAGGTCGCGCACCCCTGTGTGGGTGACGCAGGCGGGGATGTAGACGGTTTCACCCGTCGTGCCGGGCAGCACCTTGATGTCGATGCCCGGCTCGTCGGTCTTGGAGGTGATGTGCACGTTGTCGGTCGAGGCGCGCCCGGCGCAGCCGCCGTCCTCGCGGATGTTGTAGGCGGCGTTCTTCGGCACGCCGGAGAGCTCGGACACCATCTCGAGCAGCATTTCGGTGATCTTATTCATGGCAGATTCCCCCTTCCTGCGGGCAGAAGGCGCAGCGACCCCCGTCGCCCTTGAGCAGGCCGGGGAGGATCTCCTCCCGCGGGCCGTGCGCCGTGACGACGCCGCTCGCGAGCACGACCAGCTCGTCCGCGATTTCCAAAATCCGCTCCTGATGGGAGATGACGACGAGCGAGCCGCTCGTCTCGCGGCGCAGCTTCTGGAAGACGCCGATGAGGTTCTGGAAGCTCCACAGGTCGATGCCCGCCTCCGGCTCGTCAAAGATGGTGAGCCGGGTCTTGCGCGCCATGACCATCGCGATCTCGATCCGCTTGATCTCGCCGCCCGAAAGGCTCGCGTTCACCTCGCGGTCGATGTAGTCCTTCGCGCAGAGCCCCACGTCGCTGAGATAGCCGCAGAGCTGCTGCTCGCTCAGGGAACCCCCGGCGGCCAGCTCGACGAGGTCGCGCACCGTCAGCCCCTTGAAGCGCACCGGCTGCTGGAAGGCGAAGCCGACGCCGCGCCTGGCGCGCTCGGTGATGCCGAGATCGGTGATGTCCTCCCCGTCAAAGAGGATGCGCCCGGCGGCGGGGCGGGTGATGCCGGCGATGACGCGGGCGAGGGTGGATTTGCCGCCGCCGTTCGGCCCGGTGATGACGACGAATTTCCCACCGTCGATTTTGAGGCTCACGTCCCGGAGGATGCCGCGGCTGTCGTCCACATCCACGGTGATATTTTGCAGTTCCAGCATGTTTTCACTCCTGTTTCTGTTGCGGATGTCCCGGAATATTTCTGTTATCCCAGCGCCACGTCGAGGATCATCATGACGAGGAAGCCGAACATGACGCCGATGGTGCCCACATGGGAGTGTTCGCCGAGGTGCGCCTCGGGGATCAGCTCCTCGACGACCACATAGATCATCGCGCCCGCCGCGAAGGCTAGCAGCCAGGGCATGACGGGGGAGACCGACCCGGCGATCAGCACGGTGAGGATGCCGCCGATCGGTTCCACGATGCCCGAAAGCGCGCCGTAAATAAAAGAGCGGGTGTTGGAGAGCCCCTCCTTCTTGAGGGGGAGGGAGATCGCGGCACCCTCGGGGAAGTTCTGAAGCCCGATGCCGATGGCGAGCGCGACGGCCGCCGCGAAGGTGTTCGCCGCGCCGCCCTGGGCGGCCAGCGCGAAGGAGAGCCCGACGGCCATCCCCTCGGGGATGTTGTGCAGCGTGACGGCAAAGACGAGCATCGTCGTGCGCCGCAGGGAGGAGGGCATGCCCTCGGGGCTGTCGCTGCCCGGATGCAGGTGGGGGAGCAGGTGGTCGAGCAGCATGAGGAAGAGCCCGCCGAGCACAAAGCCGCCCGCCGCTGGGATCCAGCCGATCATCCCCTGCTCCTCCGCCATGTCGATGGCGGGGATGAGCAGCGACCAGACGGACGCCGCGATCATGACGCCCGCCGCGAATCCCAGGAAGACCTGCTGGAAGGACGCCTTGATCTCCCCGCGGAAGAAGAAGACGACCGCCGCGCCCAGCGCCGTCATTAAAAATGTAAACCCCGTGCCGATAGCGGCCGACAGGACGGGATGCAATGCGTTCATCATAACTACCGCCTCCTTGGTCGCCTTATATTATACCAGACAAGTATAGAAAAGGGAAGAGCCATTTTTGCGGCTGCGCGCCGGTCTCCAACGGAACAGAAAAGAGCGGGGCGCGGCCCCGCTCTTTTAGGATGCTCCGCGCGAGTCCGTAAGATACTGCGCGGCGGAAAAGTCCAGGTATTCATACCGGCGGCTGTAACATCCGTCGGCGCCCCGGTCGACGGTGCTGCGGTTGCGCTCAAGGAAATTGACGAGTTGGTAGACGTCGATCCAGATCTCCCCGTTGCCGGTCTTCTGCGATTCGTCGAAGATGAGCTGCATGCCGAAATGCAGGTGGGGCACCTTCATCCCGTTGACGTCCTCGGTGTTGGAGTAGCCCGTCATGCCGAGATAGCCGATGACGTCGCCCGCCTGCACGACGCTCCCCTTTTCGAGCCCCGGCTGGTAGGGGCCTCCCTTGCGGAGGTGAGCGTAATAATAGTAGCGCCTGCCATCAAAGGAGCGGATGCCGATCCGCCAGCCTCCATACTGGTTCCAGCCGAGCTCCTCGACCACCCCCGACTCGACCGCCACGATGGGGCTGCCGACGTTGCCCATCAGGTCGTTGCCGAGATGCCTGCGCCGGTAGCCGAAGGAACGGGCGTTGCCGAAATCGTCGCAGTGGGAAAAGCCGAAGCCCTCCGCCACCGGGCAGTAGGCCTTGAGTCCGTATTTGACCTGCCAGCGCGGCTCTCCGTCCCCATCGGGCAGCGCGATGGCGTAATCCCCGACCATGCCGTTCAGCACCGCGCCGTAGGCCTCCTTATAATAGGGATAGTCCTTGTATTCCCCGCCGATGCCGTCGAGCGTCTCCCCAGCGCGCAGCCGGTCCATCAGCCGGTCGAGGTCGGCGGCGCGGTAGGACTTCCAGTTGCCCCAGTAGCCCGCCGCGAGGCAGGCGAGCAGGTCGGGCATCGGCGCGGAAAGTCCCTCCCCGTGCGCCGTCACCGCCGCCCGGTAGCTCCCGTCGAGCGCGGCCGAGGGCACGTTGAAATCGACCCATTTGATATAGGAGGAGGCGGGCAGCGCCTCCGAAGCGGGCGCCGCAGCGGGACGCGCGGCAAACAGCGCCGCCCCCGCGGCCGCCGCCAGCAGGATCCCCGCAAGAACGATTTTTCCGCGCCGCATGGCAACCCCTCCCCGTCCCACCATTATATGTGCGGAAGGGGAGGCGGTATGCGCTTTGCGCGGCGCCTCTGGCGCTTCCGTCCAGATGCGCGATGATACCACACGCGCTTTGCATGTGGTATAATGGGAACCGGAAGGGAGGGCTGCCGTATGGATATTTCCAAGCGGAACGCCATGCAGATCGTCAACGAGATCAGCGGCATCATCGGCCAGCACGTCAACATGATGGACGCGGACGGCACGATCATCGCGAGCACCGACCCCGAGCGGATGGATACCTACCACGAGGGCGCCGCGCGGGTGATCGGGGAGCATCTCGACGAGCTGATCATCCAGAGCGACGACGAATACGAGGGGACCCGGAAGGGGATCAACCTGCCCATCCTGCTCGACGGGGAGATCGCGGGGGTTGTGGGGATCACCGGCGAGCGGGACGAGGTGGTCAAATACGGGCAGATCATCAAAAAGATGACGGAGATCCTGCTGATCGAGAATTTCGACAAGGAGCAGAAGAAGATCGACGACCGCATCCGCACCCGCTTCATCGACGAATGGCTCTACGGCGACGCGATCAGCCAGGGACAGGCGTTCATCCAGCGGGGCGCGCGGCTGGGCATCGACATCACGCTGCCCCGCCGGGTGCTCGTGGCGGAGATCGAAAACCTGCGGGACTACAGCGACAGCCCCGAGGGCCAGCGGATCATCGACCGGGTGAACAAGACGGTCCGCCGGATGGTCGGGGAGGAGAAGAACGGCGTCTTCGCCAAGACGGCCTCCCAGATGATCTGCCTCATGCCCGACTGCGAGGACGCGAAGCTGCGGTTCTTCGCGCAGCAGATCCAGGCGCAGGTGTGGCGGCAGTTCAGCATCCGCGTGATCGTGGGCGCGGACAGCCGGGACGGCAGCCTCCTGCACCAGTCCTACCTGCGCGCCCACAAGGCGCTCAGGGCCTGCCGCGCCTCCCGCGGGAGCACGATCCGGTTCTACGACGACATCAACCTCGAGCTCTTCATGGATGAGATCCCCCAGACCTCTAAGGCGGAATTCATCCGCCGCATCTTCCGCGGCTTCACCCCCGAGGAGATCGACTCCTGGGTGCACCTGCTGGAGGTCTATTTCGAGGCGGACGGATCGCTCTCCGACGCGGCCGCCCAGCTCTTCATCCACAAGAACACCCTCCAGTACAAGCTGCGCAAGCTCTGTGAGCAGACGGGCTACGACCCGCGCAGCCTGTCGGATTCGTCCCTCTTCTATCTGGCGGTGCAGTTCTACAACGAAAACCGGGACGAGCTGAATTTTGTATAAAATGTGAACAAAGGAGGGGCGCTTTCTATAATTCTGTTTTCAGGGACAGATTCTATTAATAGAATCTGTCCCTGAAAACATAGACGGCAAACAAATGGCATAGTATAATTATGACAGAAAAAGGGAAAAATCGGCGGGACAAAATGTGGAAAACACCCAATCGTGTAAAAGCCGCTCCTCCGGGCCTCACGGGATGGCCCCGGATGGGCGGCTCGTTAAAGAAAGAGAGCGGACAATCGGGGCAGGCGGCGGCGAAAGCCGCATCACATAGGCATGTTTGAATGGAGGTAGAGACTATGACAGGAGTACCGCTTCTCATCACGTTTGTCATCGCGATCGTCGTGATGATCCTTGCAATTTCCAAGCTGAAACTGCACCCCTTCCTCGCCATCATGGGCGTGGCGCTGCTGCTGGCGATCGTCGTCGGCATCCCGCTGGCCGATATCCCCGGCACGATCGGCGCGGGCTTCTCCGGCACCTTCTCCAGCATCGGCATCGTCATCATCCTCGGCGCGATGATCGGCTTCTTCCTCGAGAAGACCGGCGGCGCCATCCGCCTTGCCGACGCGGTCGTCAAGATCGTGGGCAAGAAGCACCCCGAAATCGCCATCATGCTGATGGGCTGGATCGTCTCGATCCCCGTCTTCTGCGACAGCGGGTTCGTCATCCTCAACCCCATCCGCAAGGCGATGGTCAAAAAGACGATGTGCTCCTCCGTCGCGATGACGGTGGCGCTGTCGGGCGGCCTTTACATCTCGCACGTCTTCATCCCGCCGACGCCCGGCCCGATCGCGGCAGCCGGCACCCTCGGCATCGGAAACAACCTGCTGCTCGTCATCGGCATGGGCGCGCTTGTCTCGATCCCCTGCCTGGTCGTGGCGTATTTCTTCGCCAAATACATCGGCAAGCGGGTCAAATCCCCCTCCGAGGACAACCCCGACGACAATGAGGTCGTCAAGAGCTATGAGGAGCTCGTCAGGGAGTACGGCAAGCTGCCGAGCACTCTGGCCTCCTTCGCCCCGATCGTTCTGCCGATCATCCTGATGGCGCTGAGCTCGATCTCCTCGATCCTCGGTTGGCAGGGCGGGCTCGCGAGTGTCTGCGCCTTCCTCGGCGCGCCGATCATCGCGCTGGCGGTCGGTCTGCTGTGCAGCATCGCGACGCTGGTCACCACCGGCAAGATGGGCGAATTCCGCGATTTGACCGACGAGACCCTCAAGACGGTCGGCCCGATCCTCTTCATCACCGCCGCGGGCGGCGTGCTCGGCAAGATCATCTCCACCGCGGGCTTCGTCGACTACATGTCGGAGAACGCGGCGTTCCTGTCGAGCGTCGGCATCTTCTTCCCCTTCCTCATCGCCGCCATCCTCAAGTCGGCGCAGGGCTCCTCGACGGTCGCGATCACCACGACCGCCGGCATCATGGGCGCGATCTCCGAGTCGGGCAGCATGATGGCCGCGCTGGGCCTGACCTCCCCGGTGGCCGCCGCCCTGACCGTCATGGCGATCGGCGCGGGCGCGATGACCGTATCCCATGCGAACGACTCCTACTTCTGGGTCGTCACCAACTTCGGCGAGCTCAAAGCGCAGGACGGCTACAAAACGCAGACCATGCTGACGCTGCTGATGGGCGTCGCGGCTATGATCTTTATCTGGATTCTCTCCCTCATCCTTATTTGACGCGGGCGGGGGCAAACATTTCAAGGATGGAAAGCCGGACAGGATCTGTCCGGCTTTTCTCCAAAGGGGGATATGCATGAAAAAAGTGATCCTGATGCCCGACTCCTTCAAGGGGACGATGAGTTCCTCGGAGATCTGCGGCATCATGGAAAAGGCGGTCCGCGCCTACTATCCGGACGCGGAGGTCGTCCCGATCCCCGTCGCGGACGGCGGGGAGGGAAGCGTGGACGCGTTTCTGGCCGCCGTCGGCGGCGAGCGGGTCACAGTCCCCGTGAGGGGGCCCTACATGGAGGAGATGGAGGGGTACTACGGCCTGCTGGACGGCGGCTCCACCGCCGTCATCGAGATGGCGGCCTGCGCGGGCCTGCCGCTCGTGGGGGAGAACCGGCACGCCGAAAAGACCACCACCTACGGCGTCGGCCAGCTCATGGCCCACGCCGCGGGGCGCGGCTGCAAAAAGATGATCGTCGGGCTGGGCGGCAGCGCCACCAACGATTTCGGGGCGGGCGCGGCCGCGGCGCTCGGCGTGCGCTTTCTCGACGAGGCGGGGGAGGAATTCGTCCCGGTGGGCGAAAACCTCGCGCGCGTCGCGAAGATCGACATGTCGGGGCTGCTGCCCGCGCTCAGGGGGATCGAGGTCATCACGATGTGCGACATCGACAATCCCCTCTGCGGCAAAAACGGCGCGGCCCACATCTTCGGCCCGCAGAAGGGCGCGGACCCCGCGATGGTCGAATACCTCGACGGGCAGCTCTCCGCGATCGCCCGCACGGTCGGGCGGGAGCTCGGCCGCGACGTGGCGGATCTGCCGGGTGCGGGCGCGGCGGGCGGCATGGGGGGCGGCATGGTCGCCTTCCTCGGCTCCCGGCTGCAGATGGGCATCGAAACGGTGCTCGACACCGTCGGCTTCGACCGGCTCGTGTCCGACGCGGACCTTGTGCTGAGCGGCGAGGGCAAGATCGACACCCAGAGCCTGCGCGGCAAGGTGGTCATCGGCGTGGCCCGCCGCTGCAAAAAGCACGGCGTGCCGCTCGTGGCGCTCGTCGGGGACATCGGCGACAACATCGAAAACGCCTATGAGGAGGGGGTGTCGGCGGTCTTCAGCACCAACCGCGTGGCGGTCGACTTTTCGGTCGCCAGGACGCGCAGCAAAAGCGACATGGCGCTCACCGTCGACAACCTCATGCGTTTTCTCAGCCGGATCGGCTTTTAAGGAGGCGCTGTTATGAAGATCGGATTTATCGGCCTCGGCATCATGGGCAGGCCGATGGCAAAGAACCTCCTGCGTGCGGGACACGCGCTCACCGTCTGCGACCACCACCCCGAGCATGTGGCGGAGCTCGCCGCGGCGGGCGCGCGCGCGGCGGATACGCCGCGGGAGGCCGCCGCCGGAAACGAGCTGGTGATCACCATGCTGCCCAACTCCCCCAACGTCCGCGAGGCGGTCTGCGGGGAGGGGGGCGTGCTCGAGGGGGCGGCTCCGGGGACGGTCCTCGTGGACATGAGCTCGATCGCGCCGGGCGCTTCGCAGGAGATCGCGGCGGCCTGTGCGGAAAAGGGGGTCAAAATGCTCGACGCGCCGGTGAGCGGCGGCGAGCCGAAGGCGGTCGACGGGACGCTGTCGATCATGGCGGGCGGCGAACGGGCGGTTTTCGACGCGGTCAGGCCGGTGCTGCTCTGCATGGGCGCGAGCGCCGTCTGGTGCGGTGAGATCGGCGCGGGCAACACGACCAAGCTCGCCAACCAGGTGATCGTCGCGGCGAACATCGCGGCGGTCTCGGAGGCGATGATGCTCGCCCGCCGCGCGGGGGTGGACCCCGCGCGGGTATTCGACGCGGTGAAGGGCGGGCTCGCGGGCTCGGCGGTGCTGAATGCCAAGACGCCGATGATGCTCGAACGCAATTTCGCCCCGGGCTTCCGCATCGACCTGCACATCAAGGACCTCGGCAACGCGCTCGAGACGGGACATGCCGTCGGCGCGCCGCTGCCGCTGACCGCCGCGGTCATGGAGATGATGCAGACGCTGCGCGCCGACGGCCGCGGCGGAGACGACCACAGCGCACTGGTGGGATTTTATGAGAAGATCGCCGGGGAGACGATCGCTTAGGGGGCCTCGCCCTAAGCGCCGTTTCCGGGGACTTTGAAAGGTCCCCCGCGCCGCGCTTCGTCAAGCGCGGAACAAAAAAACGTCAGGCGGCCGCCCGTTTGGGGCGGCCGCTCCTTATCGAGAAACAGGCGATGAACCTGCGCGCCACGCGGCGGGAGATCGCGCGGAGGATCCTCAGCGCCTGCGACGAATAGACATATCCCCGCCGCGCGCGGGAAAGCTAGAATGACCGAACGGGAAGGGAAGGCGGAAAAACCGATGGGCAAACAGGAGACCAGCTATATCTTTGTGACGGGGGGCGTCGTTTCGGGGCTCGGCAAGGGCATTACGGCGGCGGCGCTCGGGCGGCTGCTCAAGGCGCGCGGGCTCACCGTGGCGGCGCAGAAGCTCGACCCCTACATCAACGTCGACCCGGGCACGATGAGCCCCTACCAGCACGGGGAGGTCTTCGTGACCGAGGACGGGGCGGAAACCGACCTCGACCTCGGCCATTACGAGCGGTTCATCGACGAGGACCTCAACCGGTTTTCCAACCTCACCTCGGGGCGGGTCTACTGGAATGTGCTCAACAAGGAGCGCGCGGGGGAATACCTCGGCGAGACGGTGCAGGTGATCCCCCACGTCACCAACGAGATCAAGTCGTTCATCTATTCGGTCGGCCGCGAGACGGAGGCCGACGTGGTCATCACCGAGATCGGCGGCACGATCGGCGACATCGAAAGCCAGCCCTTCCTCGAGGCGATCCGCCAGATCTCCCGCGAGCTCCCGCGGGGGCGGTGCCTCTTCCTGCATGTGACGCTCGTCCCCTACCTCAAGAGCTCGGGGGAGCATAAATCCAAGCCCACCCAGCATTCGGTGCGCGAGCTGCAGGGTATGGGCATCATGCCCGACATCATCGTGGCGCGCTGCGACGAGCCGCTCGAGGAGGGCCTGCGGCAGAAGATCGCCCTCTTCTGCAACGTCGAGCCCGACTGCGTCGTCGAAAACCGCACCCTTCCCGTCCTCTACGAGGCGCCGCTCATGCTGCACGGGGCAGGGCTCGACGACATCGTCTGCCGCAGGCTCGGGCTCGAAGTGCATGGGGACGGCCTCGGCGAGTGGGCCGCCATGTGCGGGCGGATCGCGCGCGCGACCGAGCCGGTGGAGATCGCACTCGTCGGCAAATACGTCGAGCTGCACGACGCCTACCTTTCGGTCGCCGAGGCGCTGCGCCACGGCGGGTACGAGTGCGGCGCGCGCGTCGTCATCCGCTGGGTCGACTCCGAGACGCTCACCGACCGCAACATCGCCGAGCGCCTCGCGGGCTGCGGGGGGATCATCGTGCCGGGCGGCTTCGGCGGCCGCGGCGTCGAGGGGATGATCCGCGCCGCGCGCCACGCGCGGGAGGCCCGGATCCCCTATTTCGGCATCTGTCTCGGGATGCAGGTGGCCGTGATCGAGGCGGCGCGCTCGCTGGCGGGCCTCGCAGGGGCCGACTCCCGCGAATTCTCCCCCGGGGCGGAGCACTGCGTGATCGACCTCATGCCCGACCAGCGGGGCGTCGTGCCCAAGGGCGGCACCATGCGGCTGGGCGCCTATCCCTGCGCCGTCGCGCCGGGCAGCCTGCTGGAAGAGGCGTACGGCGCGCGGGAGATCCGCGAACGCCACCGCCACCGCTACGAGGTCAACAACGACTACCGGGAGCGGCTCGTATCGGCCGGGGTCCGGCTGTCGGGCCTTTCGCCCGACGGGCGGCTCGTCGAGGCGGTCGAACTGCCCGGCCACCCCTTTTTCGTCGGGGTGCAGTACCACCCCGAGTTCAAATCCCGCCCCAACCGGGCGCACCCGCTCTTCCGGGAGTTCGTCGCGGCGAGCTTGCGCGCGGGGCGCGGGGCCGGGTGAAATTTGCCTTCGGCGGTTGACACGGAAAAGCGCCGGTGCTATACTATGGAAAAATCCAGAAACCGATGAGCGAGAGTAGTAGGGACCGCCGGGTGTGTCCAGAGAGCCGACGCGGGTGGAAGTTCGGCAGCACAGGCGGTTTTGAATGGACTCGCGAGGGCGGCCCGAAACCGGGAGGGAGTAGGCGCCGACGGGGATCCCGTCCGTTACCAGGGGGGTGCGCGTGCCTGCGCGCAGAACGAGTGGGCGGTTTCGGCCGCCAATCTGGGTGGTACCGCAGAAGCAAAGGCTTTTGTCCCTGTTTTGGGACAAAAGCCTTTTTTGACGCAATTTTGCCGAAGGGAGTCGATAGAGATGTCAAAGGGACGGTTCGGCGTCCACGGGGGACAGTATATCCCCGAGACGCTGATGAACGCTGTGATCGAGCTGGAGGAGGCCTACGCCCGCTGGAAGGACGACCCGGGCTTCGTATCCGAGCTGGAGGGGCTGCTCAAGGATTACGCGGGGCGGCCGTCGCTGCTCTATTACGCGGAAAAGATGACGAAAGACCTGGGGGGCGCGAAGGTCTACCTCAAGCGGGAGGACCTCAACCACACCGGCTCCCACAAGCTCAACAACGTCCTCGGGCAGGTGCTGCTCGCCAAGCGGATGGGCAAGACCCGCGTGATCGCCGAGACGGGCGCGGGGCAGCACGGGGTCGCCACGGCGACCGCGGCGGCGCTGATGGGGATGGAATGTGAAATCTACATGGGCGAGGAGGACACCGTCCGCCAGGCGCTCAACGTCTACCGGATGGAGCTGCTCGGCGCGAAGGTGCACCCCGTCAAAACGGGCACCCGCACCCTCAAGGACGCGGTCAACGAGACGCTGCGCGAGTGGACGGCGCGGGTGTCGGACACCCATTACGTGCTCGGCTCGGTGATGGGGCCGCACCCCTTCCCGACGATCGTGCGGGATTTTCAGAGCGTGATCGGCCGGGAGGTCCGGGCGCAGCTGCTCGAGAAGGAGGGCCGCCTGCCCGACGCGCTGCTCGCCTGCGTGGGCGGCGGCAGCAACGCGATGGGGCTCTTTTACGACTTTATCGGCGACCCCCAGGTGCGGCTGATCGGCTGCGAGGCGGCCGGGCGCGGGGTGGAGACGGGCGAGACCGCCGCGACGATCGCGGTGGGCACGCCGGGGATCTTCCACGGCATGAAGAGCTATTTCTGCCAGGATGAGTACGGGCAGATCGCGCCGGTCTACTCGATCTCGGCGGGGCTCGACTACCCGGGCATCGGCCCCGAGCACGCCTGGCTGCACGATACAAAGCGGGCGGAATATGTCTCGATCACCGACGATGAGGCGGTAGACGCGTTTGAATACCTCTCCCGCACCGAGGGGATCATCCCGGCGATCGAAAGCGCCCACGCGGTGGCCTACGCCAGGAAGCTCGCGCCGCGGATGGGGAAGGACCGGATCGTGGTCGTCAATCTTTCGGGCAGGGGCGACAAGGATGTCGCCGCCATCGCCCGGTACAGGGGGGTAGCGCTCTATGAGTAAGCGGATTCGGGAGGCGTTCTCCCACGGCAAGGCGTTCATTCCGTTCGTAACGGCGGGCGACCCGTCGCTCGAGGTCACCGCGCGGCTGGTGCCCGCGATGGCGGCGGCCGGGGCCGACCTCATCGAACTGGGGATTCCCTTTTCCGACCCGGTGGCGGAAGGCCCGGTCATCCAGCAGGCCGACGAGCGCGCGCTCGCGGCGGGCGCGACCACCGACCGCATCTTCGAGCTTGTGCGGCAGATCCGCCGGGAGACGGACGTCCCGCTCGCCTTCATGACCTATCTGAACCCCGTCTTCACCTACGGGGCCGAACGGTTCCTCAAAGCCTGCGGGGAGACGGGCGTCGACGCGCTGATCGTCCCCGACATGCCCTTTGAAGAGAAGGGGGAGCTCGCCCCCTTCTGCAGGCGGTACGGCGTGGACCTCGTGTCGCTCATCGCGCCCACCTCCAGAGCGCGCATCCGCATGATCGCGGCGGAGGCGGAGGGCTTTCTCTACTGCGTCTCCTCGATGGGGGTGACGGGGGTGCGCAGCCGGATCACCACCGATATCGGCGGCATGGTCGCCGAGGCGAAGCGGGCGTCCGACGTCCCCTGCGCGGTGGGCTTCGGCATCTCGACCCCGGAGCAGGCCGCCGAAATGGCGAAGCACGCCGACGGCGCGATCGTCGGCAGCGCAATCGTGAAGCTCGCCGCGAAATACGGCGCGGACTGCGTGCCCCATGTGGAGCGGTACGTCCGTGAGATGAAGGCGGCGCTCAAATCCCTCGGCTGACCCGCCCCGCAGGCACGGCGGAGATGGAAAAACGGCCGGCCCGCGAGGGTCCGGGCGGGCAAAAAATTTTCTGCGGGCGGTGTCCCTTTTTGGGGGCCGGGATGGTTTGTAGTATTAGGTGGTTCCGATGCTGCCAGATGTTGTCTGCCGTTTTGGGATTGTTCACAATTCGGTCATAAGAATAACATTTTTGCCACAGGAAAATCGGGTATCATTGGAACACGGACAGAGAAGGGCGGCGACCCGCCGCACGACAGAGAAACTGATTTTTTTCAAGGAGGTACCCTACATGAAGAAGCTACTGAGCATCTGCCTCGCGGTGCTGGTCGTAGTGGGCCTGATGCCCGTCTACGCGCTGGCGGACGACGGCGATCCGGTCGGCGACCCCACAGGCGGATCGGACATGACGGTGTACACCGTCAATGCTGCCGCCACGGGCGGCAGCATTAGCATCTCGTCGGCCACTCCCGACGCGGTGACCGGAGCCGGCCCTTGGACCGTCGCGGCCGGGACGGTGATCAACGTCACGGCCACCGCGGACGAAGGCTATGAACTCACGGCCCTGACCGCGAAGGTGGGCGATACCGCCGAGCAGGACATCCTGATGTCCAAATCGGTAAAGGTCGACGGCAACACCGCCATCCACGCGACCTTCTCAAAGAAGCCCGAGCCGGACCCCGAGCCTGAGTTTAAGCAAGAGCCTGAGCAGACCCCGACGCCGGTGGTCACCTCGACTCCGACGCCGGTGGTCACCTCGACTCCGACGCCGGTGGTCACAAACGACCTGCTCACCCAGGGCTCATCAAACGATACGCCGAACCCGACGGCGACGGATGTCACTGTAACGATCAACAAGACTGGCAATGGCTCGGTGACCGTAACAGATGTGAACACTGGTTCACAGATTGATAGCGGCAATACTGTAACGTCGGGCAGCAAAATAAAAATTGTTGTAGCGCCGGATGTCGGAAACAAGATTACGGCATTCTCCATCAATTCTGCGGATCAGACGCCGATTACTGACACCGGGATGACTGTGGAGAGCTATCAGGCTAACAGCAATGTCACGATTAAAGTGACGTTTTCAGAAATTACTCAGGAAAATCGGACCATTACGATTGATTCTAAAGGCACTGGCACCGGAACGATTGCGGTAACGGATATCAATGATAGCGACAATCCCATTACCAATGGGGCGACTGTCCCCAATGGACACAAAATTAAAGTTGTTGCGACCCCTGCCTCCGATAGCCTTTTGAAGAGCTTTTCTGTTGGAGCGGCTACCCCGGATTTGAAGGATGGCAAGCAGGCTGTTATCGTGGACAACTATGAGGTGAACGAAAACATTACGGTTTCGGCAACCTTTGACCTGGTTCCTGTTGCCGCGACCCATGCCGTCAAGTGGAAGGCAGGCAGTAATGGCACCATCAAGGTGACGGTAAACGGTACTGAGATCAAGAGCGGCGACCAAGTCGCGGAAGGTGCGAAATTTACCGTTACAGCAACGCCGGATAATGGCTATGTGCTCGATAAGCTCACGGTCACCGGAGCGACACAGGACGGCGATACTTCCACCTATACAGTTGGAGCTTCTGAAGTCAATATTTCTGCGACTTTCAAGTATAATGGAGGCACTTCCGCTCCGTCGTATGTCTACCGCCCCATCGGCGTCTACGATGACGACGGCGACTGGCTGGAGGATAATTCCGGCAGCAGCTTCCCGCGGCCTTCCAGCGACGGCAAGGTCGTGCTCGACGGCGTGCTCCCGAACCAGACCTTCTATATCAAGCTGGGCGATGCGGGCAACGACTACGTCACCGAGTTGAGCGGCGGCGGCAAGGCCCGCGCGAGCCAGCTTGTCGACGACAACCTCTTTAAGATCTCGGTCGACAAGGACGGCGACGGCAAGTCCCTCATCAGCAAGATCGAGCAGGTGGAGGAGAAGCGCCTGGGCGGCATGACCCGCGCCAGCTACCTGAAGGTCACGCTGAAGGACATGACCTCGACCGACGAGCGCAAGGCGAACGCCGAGATCGAATTCAAGGCGAAAAAGGATAAGGACGGCAGCTGGAAGAAGGGCGAAACCGCCATCCTGAACCTCAACATGTGGATCAGCAACAAGAAGGTTTCCGGCTCGGACGGCGACGCCGACACGGGCGAGAAAATCTACTTCAGCCCCGAGGCCAACGAGAACAACGTCCTCATCTGGGGCGATGACCGCGCGGCGCTCGAGTTCACCGCCGACGACGACGCGAAGGACTTCTACGCGCGCCTGTCCACCAAGTCGATGAGCGACATCTATTCCGAGTACGGCGATCCCGTCGACGCAGACCTGTGGTTCTATGACTTCGTCGGCAACCCGAGCATCCCCTCGACCTCCCGCGCCTATCTGACGCTGGGCATCCCGTGGGACGATGACGACGACTACACCCCCAATCCGCACGACGTCTATATCTACCGTCTCGACAAGGACGGCTACCTCGAGGACGTGACCGCGATGTTCACCTACTCGGAAGACGACCGCGAGATCGAGGGCTGGACCACCCGGACCCGGACGCTCGGCACCTACATCGTCTCGGACACCGAGTTGGATATCGACAGCTACTATGACGACGATGACGATACCGAGGTCCCGTCGATCGACGTTTCCAACAACCAGAAGCCGGTCCCGAACACCGGCCGTTAAATCAAAAATCTCTTCCGAAAGGCCCCGCGGGCATTGCCCGCGGGGCCTTTTTACGTCTTGCTGCAAAGAAATAGAACCGTGTGAACAGAGAGAATTTGACTGAATTTATGTGCATATTGCCAAAATGAATTCCCTTGACACGGGGTATTTTGTGTGCTATATTCATAGTAGATTGTCGACATAATTTATACTTAATGACGACGAAGAGAATACCGAGAAGGGTGGGGTATCAATTGACGCACATCAGAAGGGACGTCCCACGCTGCGATCCCGCGCTGCTGCGCGCATACGAGGGACAGGCGGCCGCGACCGTCCATGAGGCGATGGGCCGCAGGGGCGCGCTCGATCCCGCGATCAAACCGCTCGCGGCGGATATGACCGTCTGCGGCCGCGCGCTCACCGTGCGCTGCCACACGGGCGACAACCTGATGCTTGTCAAGGCGGTCAGCATGGCGGGCCCCGGCGACGTCATCGTCGCGGACATGGGCTCGGCGGTCGCTTCGGGGCCGTTCGGCGAGGTGCTGGCGGTGGAGTGCATGGCGCGCGGCGTTGCCGGTCTGGTGGTGTCCTGCACCGTACGCGACAGCCGCGAGATCATCCGGATGGGCTTCCCCGTCTTTTCCGCCGGGCTCTGCGTGCGCGGGACCGCCAAGGCGACGCTCGGCACGATCAACCACCCCATCTGCATCGGCGGCGAGATTGTCCAGCCGGGCGACCTCATCGTCGGGGATGCGGACGGCGTCGTGGTGGTCCCGCTGGAGGAGGCGCCGGACATCCTGCGGCTCGCCGAGGAACGGACGGCCAAGGAGGCGGCCGTTATGGATCGGCTCCGCGCGGGGGAATCGCTCTTCGACATCTACGGGTATCAGAGGGTGTTCGACTCGCTGCACTGTGTGGAAGAATAAGGACTCCTGTGCATACGATTTGTCGAAAATGTTTCGTTCCAGTGTATGATCAGATTGTACAGTGTGAAGATTTATAGTATAATAATACTTTAAGGTGCTTGTCTTCGCATGGATCATCTATGAGCGCAAGTTACATTGGAGGGAATAAACATGGCAGACAGATCGACAGGAGCGGCCGGACGGGCGTACGATTACCTTTACAGCGGGATTTTATCGGGGGAATTCCCACTCGGGTCCCCGATTGCGGAGGTGGAGATCGGCGAGGCGCTGGGCCTGAGCCGTTCTCCGGTGCGCGAGGCGCTCAAACGGATGGAGGCGGAGGGACTGGTGTCCCATTTCCCGGGAAGGGGAACCTTTGTCACCGATATCACGCAGCGGGACCTCGAGGAGATCTTCGAGCTGCGGATCATGTTCGAGCTGCATGCCCTGCACACCGCCTGCCGGTACTTTGATGAGGAGATGCTGGACCGACTGGAACAGGCCTTTTTGGATCTGAACGAAAACTCCGACCCCCAACAGTATTATGACGCAAATCATCTGCTGCACACGTCGATTATTGCGTATGGGGGCAACAGCAGGCTGGAAAAGTTCTACGACATGCTTACGGCGCAGTTCGCGATTGTGAACCGCATTTCCGCGCGGGACCCCGAGCACTTCAACGCTTCCAAAAAGAAGCACCTGAACATTATCCGGGCGTTGAAGCAGCGGGATGAAACAAGCGCCGAACGGTATCTTTTCCAGCATCTCAACGAGGTCCGCGACCGGACCATCAAGGAGTATTCGGAGCCGTTCCCGATCAAAAAGGCCCGCTCTCTCCCGGCCAGGCGGCTGGAAAGCGAATAGCGGCGCGCGGCGCGTCCCGAATCAAACGCGCCGCCGCCGATCTGCTTCCTCATCAGTTTCAAAAGGCATCCCGCGCCCTCCCCGGTATCCGGGGAGCGGAGTGGGACTGGACCGGAATGAACTTGGTGGGGATATTTTTTTTACAAGGGGGCTTTTCGATGAGGATCGGAATGATCGGACTGGGCGCCATGGGGCTGCCCATTGCGAAGCGGCTGCTGGGCGCGGGGCACGAGCTGTGCGCCTTTGACCTCTCCCCGCGCGCCGTGGGCGAGGCGGAAGCGGCGGGCGCGCGCATCTGCCCGACGGCGGGGGAGGCCGCGGCGGATACCGAGGTGCTTTTCTGCTCGCTGCCAAATGCGGCGATCGTCCGGTCGGTGCTCGAGGAAATCCTCGGGCGGGAGTCGATCGGCGCGTCGGTCATCGCCGACCTGAGCAGCATCGCGCCCGAATCGGCGCGGAAATTTTCCGAGATGGCCGCGGCGCGGGGGATCACCTACATGGACTGCCCGGTGAGCGGCGGGGTCGGCGGCGCGGCCGCCGGGACGCTGACCGTCATGGCGGGCGGCCCGGACCAGGCGTTCCTGCGGATGCGCCCGCTCTTCGAGACAATCGGCAGGAAGATCTGCCACATCGGGCCGGTCGGCGCCGGCTCGGGCGTCAAGATGGTCAACAACTACCTGCTCGGCTGCAACATGGCGGCCGCCGCCGAGGCGCTGGTGCTCGGCGCGAAGATCGGACTCGGGCTCGACACGATGTACGAGATTATCCGGGAGAGCTCGGGGCGCAGCTTCATCATTGAAAACAAGATCCCCAATTTCATCAAAAAGCGGTCCTTCGAGGGCGGCTTCGCGGTGGATTTGGAATACAAGGACCTGGGGCTCGCCGTCGAAACGGCAAAACAGCTCTCGATGCCGATCCCGATGGGGAGCACGGCGGTGCAGATGTTTGAGGCGGCGCGGGCCAAAGGATTCGGCAGGCAGGACATCACCTCGCTCTTAAAAATCTGGGAAGAGCTGATGGACACCGAGGTCAGATAGGGGGAGACAGCATGAAACCGGTTGCGGAGACCGCACGGGAATTGGGCTACGACTATGGGCATATGACGCTGGGGGAGTGCATCCGCGTGGCGGAGGAGACCCGGATGAGCGTCGGAGAAGTGATTTTGCGGGAGGCGGCGGACAGTACCGGCCTCACCGGCGAGCAGGTCGCGGCGAGCATGGAGGAGGCGTTCGCGCACAACCTCTGCGCCGCCGGGATCGGCGCCACGACGGGCAGGAGCTTCCTGCTCGGCGCGGTGGGGCAGGACCTCGCGGCGGAGGACGGCGCGAAGATCGCCGGGGACCCGTTCGTCGACCGGATCGTTACATACACCCTTGCGGCGCAGGTGGGAAACCACACGATCGGGCTGTGTCCCTGCGCCGGCACGGGCGACGCCTGCCCCTACACCGGGTTCGTCAAGGCGGTGAAGGAGTTCTATACCGACAAGGACCTGATCACGCGGGTCATGGCGGTCATCCTCAAGATCGGCGGCATCTTCCGGGTGGGCAAGCGGACGACCGGCTGCAACATGGAGGGGATCGGCGCGGGCGCGGCGGCCTCGGCGGCCGCCTTCGTCGAGCTGGCCGGGGGGACTCCCGCCCAGATGGAGCGGGCGGTCGTGCTCGCGATTTCCCCGACGATCAGCGTGCCCTGCACCCCGCGGGTACTCGTGCCCGGGCTGTGCGCCACCCACATCGGCGGCGGCATCCTCATCGCGCGCCTGGCAAGCCAGCTCGCGATGCACACCTCGATCCCCTCGACCGTCCCGGTGGACGTGATGATCGCCATGGCGGCGCAGTGCCATCTGGCCTCCGCGAAGCACGTCGTCCCGGTGACGATCGAATACATGGAGCCCTTCTTCAAGCACGACGAGCGGGTGGAGGCGTACATCGACCCGGCCGTGCGGGAGGCGGAGAAGCTGCGGCAGGAGGAGCTGATCGTCCGCGCGGCCGCCGAGAGCCGCGAGCTCGCGCGCCGCGCCAACCCGATCACCAAGCCGTTCGCGGAAGCGGTCGTCGGCGGCAGCAGCCAGGGGGTCGGTTCCCCGACCAACTGCGGGAGGATCGCGCACTTCCTGTCGGAGGGGCGGATCAAAAAAG
This sequence comes from Anaerotruncus sp. DFI.9.16, assembly GCF_024461615.1. Taxonomy (NCBI): domain Bacteria; kingdom Bacillati; phylum Bacillota; class Clostridia; order Eubacteriales; family Oscillospiraceae; genus Anaerotruncus; species Anaerotruncus sp. DFI.9.16. Next base: position 30,908 of record NZ_JANFZX010000002.1, on the reverse strand, counting down.
TGAAAATCGAGCTCTATTCCGAGCTCTTCGCCCGGAGGGCGATCAACGTGCCGGGCATCCTGATGGCCGCGGTCGACGGGGCGGGCACGAGCGACGCCGACGCCTACAGGGAGATCCTCGCGGAGGTGCGGCGGCGCGGGATCGAGGTGGAAATCCTCGAGGTCAACGAGCCGTCGGTCCAGAGGGTGACGATCGAGGCGGAAAAGCAGAATTCCATGGTGGATTCCCTCAACCGCGGCGGCGCCCGGCTGGTGCTGCGGGACGCCAGCCCCAGCGTGGAGCGCGCGCGGGAGATTGCGGAGGAGCTGAACATCGTGCTGATCGACCAGTGACCCGGCGGAAGATTTTTGCGGGCGAAGCCTGTCTAAATATGTCGACATTTTGTCGATCCAAATTATACAATATTTGCAAAGAGATCAAATATCTGGAATTGGCCCGCGCGGAAGGGAAGGTGACGGGATGGGCGTCGTGAACAGGCTGGTCGGCGGCATGCCGATCCCCCGGATGGTCCGGGTCCGACAGGAATTCGACGGCGCGCGCCTCACGGACGTCGGCGGCGCGGTGCGGGAGACCCTCCGCGGGAGCGGCGTCCTGCGCGGCGTGAAGCCGGGCATGCGCGTCGCCGTCACCGCCGGGAGCCGGGGGATCGCGAACATCGCCCTCATTCTCCGCACGATCACGGAAGCCCTGCGGGAGGCGGGCGCGGCCCCCTTCGTCGTGCCGGCGATGGGCAGCCACGGCGGCGCGACGGCCGAGGGGCAGCTCGACGTGCTGCGCAGCCTCGGAATCACCGAGGATTACCTGGGCTGCCCGGTCGAGTCCTCGATGGAGGTCCGGGAAATCGGGCGCACGCCCGACGGCCGTCCGGTGCAGATCGACGCGCGCGCCGCGGCGGCGGACGGGCTCGTGGCCGTCAACCGCGTCAAGCCCCACACCTCCTTTACCGGCCCCTACGAGAGCGGACTCATGAAGATGCTCGCCATCGGCCTTGCAAAACAGGCGGGCGCGGAGGTCTGCCACCAGGAGGGCTACGCCAACATGGCGGCAAACATCGAAAAATACGGGCGGGCGATCCTCCGCGACGCGAAGGTGCTCTTCGGCGTCGCCATCCTGGAGAACGCCTACGACCAGACCTGCGAGGTCGCGGCGCTACCCCCGGAGGAGATCGCAAAGCGGGAACCGGCGCTGCTTTTGCGGGCCAAGGCGCTCATGCCGGGGATCCTCCTTCCCAACGTCGACGTGCTGGTGGTCGACCGGATGGGCAAGAACATCAGCGGCCTCGGGATGGACCCGCATATCACCGGCTGCTTCGCCACGGGCTACGCGAGCGGGCCGCCGCGGCCGGGCAAGCTGGCCGTCCTCGACCTCACCGACGAGACCCACGGCAACGCCAACGGCATCGGCGTGGCGGACGTGACCACCCGCCGGCTGCTCGAGCGGTTCGATCCGGAGGTCACCTACCCCAACGCGATCACGGCGACCCTCACCCAGGCGGTCCGGATGCCGCTGGTCATGGACAGCCACAAACTGGCGATCCAGGCGGCGATCAAGACAGCGCCGGGGTTTGACAAGGCGCGCATCCGCATGGTGCGGCTGCGGGACACCCTGCACCTGAGCGAAATTTTCATCTCCGAGGCGATGCTCCCCGACGCGGCGGCCAACCCGCGCGTCGAGGTGCTGGGGGAACCGGAGGAGCTCTCCTTCGACGGGGAAGGCAACCTCTTCTGAACCGGTCGTTCCGGCCCAGACGGGCCCGACAATAAAGAATTCCATGCAGGAATTGACGAAAGGGGAGATGTATTTGCGAACGAAAAAAGTTGCAGTCATCACAGGCGCTACCCGGGGCATCGGGAACGCGGTCGCTCTCCAGCTGGCAAAGGACGGCTATGCGATCGTCGGATGCGGGACCATGGACCCCGCCCGGGCGGAAGGGCATATGAAGGAGATCGCGGACACGAGCCCGGAATTCCTCTATGTGCAGGCCGACGTTTCCAGGGAGGAGGACCGCAGGAACCTGATCGACAGGACGCTCGAACGGTTCGGACGGATCGACGTGCTCGTCAACAACGCCGGGGTCGGCTCCCTAGTGCGCACGAACATCCTCGACGTGACCGAGGAGAGCCTCGACCGGGTGTTCGGCATCAACCTCAAGGGCTACCTCTTCCTGGGGCAGCTGGCCGCCAAGCAGATGATCAAACAGGTGGAGGCGGGAGACCCCGCGCCCAAGCCGGTGATCATCAACATGTCGTCCATTTCGGCGTACACCCTATCGGTCATGCGGGGCGAATACTGCATGTCCAAGGCCGCCATCGCGATGCTGACCAAGCTGCTCGCCTTCGCGCTGGCCGACTACGGCATCAACGTCTATGAGATCCGCCCGGGCAACATCCTCAGCGACATGACCCTGCCGGTCAAGGAGCATTTCGACAAGCTGATCGCCGACGGCCTGCATCCGCTGCGCCGCTGGGGGACCGGCGAGGACTGCGCGAAGGCCGTCTCCGCGATCTGCAAGGGCTACCTGCCCTACACGACCGGCTCCGCCATCGACGTCGACGGCGGCTTCCACATGAAGTGGATCGATTGAGAGTATTCAAGGGGCGCCCACGGCGCCCTCACACAAGACCCTCCATGCGGTGCATGGAGCTATGAAGAGGAGGCGCAAAAAATGAAAAGAAACAGACTGCTCAGCATGCTACTCGCGACGGTGCTGGTCCTGACGCTGCTTGCCGGCTGCGGTTCCGAGCCCGCCCCGGCGGCCACGCCGGAACCCGCCGCCCCCGCGTCGGAAGCCCCGGCTGCGAAGCCTGCGGCCCCGGCTGAAGAGCCCGCCGCCGAGAAGTTCGTCGTGCTCAACAGCACCAAGGGAATGGATAACCAGTACTACGTTGAGCTCGACCGGGGCGGAAAAGAAGCCGCCGCCCAGCTCGGCATGGAGTATGTGACCCTCTCCGCCGAGAACAACGAGCAGAAGCAGGTCGCCGACCTGGAGTCCGGACTGGTCACCTACCAGCCCGACCTCGTCATCATCATGCCGATGAGCCCGTCGATCGTGCCGGCGCTCTGCGATCTGTGTGAAAACGCCAAGGTCCCCTTCATCACCCTCTTCGACTACCCCGAGGGGATGGATTTCACCGCCTACGAGTACCATCTGGCCCACCTGCTGACCGACCTCTACCAGGAGGGCAAGACCGAGGCCGAGTACCTCTTTGAGGCGATGGGCGGAGAAGGCGGCATCATCGCCATCGACGGACCTGCCGGCAACACCACCGCGGTCCGCCGCCATGAGGGCCTGCTGGACGCCATGAAGGAGTATCCGGGCATCACCCTGCTGGAGTCCCAGCCCGGCGATTTCGACCGTTTCGCGGCCGCCCCGGTGTTTGAGGACATGTACATCAAGTACGGCGACCAGATCGACGGCGTATGGTGCGCCAACGACGATATGGCCATGGGCGTCATCGAGATCCTCGACGGCGTCGGCAAGCTGGGACAGGTCAAGATCAGCGGCCTGGACTGCCTGCAGGATTTCCTCGACCACATGAAGAAGGGCAACACCTGCGTCAGCCTCAGCGGCGACGCCCCCGGCATGCAGGCCCGCGCCGTCTGCTTCGGCTATGACTATCTGACCGAGGGCATCCGCCCGGTCACCGACGAAAACAAACACGCGATCTGGGATCCGCCGGTCGTGACTCCGGAAAATGTCGACGAGTACTACGACCTGTGGTATGGCTCGAAAGCCGCCGGCCGCGACTGGACCGCCGACAGCAAGGTCAAACATCCGGCATAAACGGAAACGCCGGCATCAAATGATTCTCTGTTGCGGCAGGCATACCCCGCGTCCGCAGGGTATGCCTGCCCGCAGATCACGACATCGGAAGCCAACGCTGCTGTGCGCAGCCCCATGGCGGGCTGTGCCGGGCGGACTGCCCGGCTTCCCATCTATAGCGGGAGGAGCGTAGCAAGTATGCAACAGACCGACGACAGGCAGAGCATCCTGTCCATGCGCGGCATCCGGAAAAGTTTTGCCGGCGTCCAGGCGCTCAAGGGGGTTTCGCTGGAGCTCTATCCCGGCGAAGTCCTGGGGCTGATCGGGGAAAACGGCGCCGGTAAGAGCACCCTGATGCGCGTACTGATGGGGATTGAAAAACGAGACGCCGGGACGATCCTGTGCCACGGGGAGGAACTGAACCTGACCAAGCCGATCGAGGCCTATGAAAAGGGGATCGGGATGGTGTTCCAGGAGCAGGCGCTCTTTCCCAACCTTTCGGTGGCGGAGAACATCTTCCTCGGGCACGAGGAACATTTGCAGACGGCGGGCTTTTTGCACTGGAGCGAGATGTACCGCGAATCGAAGATGGTTTTGGAGAAGGTCGGGCTGGCGAACCTCGACCCGAGGACCCGTTTGAGCAGGCTGAGCTTTTCCCAGCGGCAGATGGTGGAGATCGCCCGGGTGCTCTATACGGCGCTGCACACCGACCGGCAGGTCATCGTGATCCTCGACGAGCCCACGGCCGTGCTCTCGCCCAGCGAGGTGGAAAACCTGTTCGCCATCATCAACTCCCTCCGGGAACAGGCCGCGTTTATCTTTATTTCGCACCATCTGGAGGAGATCGTGGAATACACCGACCGCGTGGCCGTCATGAAGGACGGCTCCAACGTGGGCGATGTCATGACCAGGGATGTGGATATCCGGATTCTGCAGGAAATGATGGTGGGACGCGAATTCTCTACCGACTTCTTCTTCGCGCAGGAGCTGCGCGTGCCGGAGGACGAGGTGGTCCTGCGGCTGGAGGGCGTTACCAACAAGGAAGTAAAGGACGTCAGCTTCAGCCTGCGCAAGGGGGAGATTCTGGGGATCGCGGGGCTGATGGGATGCGGCAAGGAGGACCTCTCCAAAATCATCTTTGGGGACTCTCCGGTGGAAAAGGGGACGATCACCGCCGCCGACGGCAGCCAGCTGGGCAACAGCATTGCCCTGGCGGTAAAGGCGGGGATCGGCTATCTGCCCAGCGACCGGCGCAATGAAGGGATTTTGGGCGTCTTATCCGTAATCACGAATACGACCATCGCCAACCTAGACAATTTTACCAGGGCGCTTGGCTTTATCGACCAGCGCCGGGAACAGCAAGGCGTGGATGATTATATTAGCCGGCTGAAAATCAAAACCCCATCCGGCAGGACAAAAATCATGAATCTATCGGGAGGCAACCAGCAGAAGGTCATTTTGGCGCGCTGGCTGAGCCTGAAGCCCCGGATTCTGCTGATGGAACAGCCCACGAGAGGCATCGACGTCGGCGCGAAGCAGGAGATTTACCGGCTGATGCGCGAACTTGCCAACGAAGGAATTTCCATTCTAGTGGTATCCGACGAAATGCCGGAGCTGATCGGGCTGTGCAACCGCATCGTCACCATGAGACGCGGCGTCGTCACCGGCGAAATTGACTGCCAGAAGGAGGTTAAACCGAATGAAAGGGACATTATCCGCTACATCGCATAAGACCGCGCCGGCCGCCCGCCGGGAGATCGACTATTCCCTGATCATCGCGCCGGCGGCGCTGGTTATCTGCGTAATCTTTTTCACCATCATGAACCCCCGCTTTATTTCGCTGGATAACCTGATGAATATCCTGCGCCAGGGCGGCCCGCTGTTTATCGTGTCGTTCGGCCTGGTCGGGGTCATCCTGATCGGGAGCATCGACATCTCGTCCGACGGCCTGCTCAGCCTGGCCGGCGTCTCGGCGGTCATGCTGGCCAACATCGTCCAGGACGGCGGCGGCTGGCTGAGCGTGCTGCTGGGCACGGGGATCGGGCTGGTGTTCGGCGTGTTCATGGGCTTTCTGGTCTCCTATGTGCGCCTGCCCTCCTTCCTGGTCACCTACGGCACCTCGACCATCTGCCGCGGCATCGCGCTGATCGTATCGGGCGGCATCGCCCAGAACACCATGTTCGTCCAGTTCAAGAAGCTGGGGTCCGGCAGCGTCGGGTTCCTGCCGACGCTGGCGATCTTTTCGGCGGTGATCCTCATCCTCATGGTCGTCCTCACGACCAAGACCAAGTACGGCCGGTCGCTGTACGCCATGGGCAGCAACGAGCGCGTGGCCGGGCTGTGCGGCCTGCCGACCCGCAAATATAAGCTGATCGCCTTTACCGTAGCGGGCGCCTGCACCGGGCTCGCGGGCGTGCTGATGAGCGCGCGTCTGGGCGCGGGCACCCATTCCCAGGGCCAGGGCATGTCGCTCGACGCGATCGCCGCCGTGGTCATGGGCGGCACCTCGCTCAGCGGCGGCAAGGGCAGCGTCACCCGCACCATCACCGGCGTGTTCGTCATCCTGATGCTCAACAACGGCCTGAACCTGATGGGCGTCTCGCCCCACGTCCAGATCCTCGTCAAGGGCATCGTCGTGATCCTCGCCGTGGCCGCCTCCTCCGACTGGAAGAGCAAGGACATCGTCAAGTAACCGCAGACAACGCGGAAGGGGGAGATTTTTTATGAAAGACACCATGAAGGCGGTTGTCTTCAAGGAGCTAGGCTCGGTGGTCCTGGAGGACCGCCCGGTCCCCGCGATCCTGCACCCGAAGGACGCGATCGTCCGGGTGACGCTCGCGGCGATCTGCTCGAGCGACATCCACATCAAGCACGGCATGATCGCGAAGGCGAAGGAGGGGGTCATCCTCGGCCATGAGATGGTCGGGGAGGTCGTCGAGACGGGAAGCGGGATCGAAAAATTCCACAAGGGCGACCGCGTGACCGTCAACAACGAGACCTTCTGCGGCGAGTGCTTCTTCTGCCGCCGCGGATACGTCAACAACTGCTCGATGGAGGGGGGCGGCTGGGCGCTCGGCTGCCGCATCGACGGCGGGCAGGCGGAATATGTGCGCGTGCCCTACGCGGACAACGGCCTCAACCACATCCCCGACGCGGTGTCGGACGAGGCGGCGCTGCTCGTCGGCGACGTGCTCGCCACCGGGTTCTGGGCCGCGGAGATCGCGGAGATCCGCCCGGCGGAGACGGTCGCGGTGATCGGCGCGGGACCCACCGGGCTCTGCACGGCGATGTGCGCGCGGCTCTATTCCCCGGCGCGGCTCGTCGTCATCGACATGTCCGACGAGCGGCTGGAGTTCGCGAAGGCGCACGGGCTCGCCGACCTCACGATCAACCCCCTCCGGGAGGACCCGCTCGAAATCGTGCGCGGCCTCACCGACGGGCGGGGGGCCGACCGGGTCTTCGAGGTCGCGGGCGGGCGCAACACCTTCGAGATGGCGTGGCGTCTCGCGCGGTGCAGCGGAACGGTCTGCCTCGTGGCCCACTACGAGGAGGACCCCCAGAAGCTGCCCCTGCGGGAGATGTACGGCAAGAACCTCGTCTTCAAGACGGGCGGGGTCCACGCGAACGCCTGCGCCAAGACCCTCTCGCTCATCGAGGCGGGCATGCTCGACACCCGCCCGCTCATCACCCACCGGCTCCCGCTCGACGACGCGCTCGAGGGATACCGGCTGTTTGAAGCGCAGGAGGACCATGTGATCAAGGTCGCCATCACGCCCCGCAGGGGATGAGGACGGGACCCGAAACGGAAAAGGAGGTTCGGTATGGCAACGGAACCCAACATCAGGAAACTTGTCGTCTTCCGGGAGACGATCCGCAGCGAGGGAGGCTGTGAGCTGGAAAAGCCGCTCAGGAAGTGCGCGGCCGCCGCGGTCATCAAAAATCCCTACGCGGGCGCCTACCAGGAGGATTTGACCCTGCTCATGGAGTACGGGGAATACCTGGGCGGTTATCTGACCCAAAAGGCGGTGGAGGCGATGGGGATCGACCCGTCGGAGGTCCACAGCTTCGGCAAGGCGTGCATCGTCGGGCTGGACGGCGAGCACGAGCACGCCGCCGCGCTGATGCACCCGCGCCTGGGCGCGCCGATGCGCGCCTACCTCGGGGCGGGCAAGGCGGTCATCCCGTCGGCCAAAAAGATCGCGGCCCCGGGCGCGACGCTCGACGTGCCGCTGCTCCACAAGGACGCGATGCTCGTGCGCTCCCACTACGACGCGATCACCATCCGCATCCCCGACGCGCCCCACGCCGACGAGGTCGTCGTCGCCGTCGCGTTCACGACGGGCGGCAGGCCCCACGCGCGCATCGGCGGCGTTTCGGCGGAAGGGATCAAGGGACAGAATGGGCTCGATTAGAGCGGAAAGGGCGTGATCGGATGAAACCATATGTGCGCAAGGAAGTTGTAATCATCGACGAGATCCGCGCGGAGATCGGCAGGCCCCTGCCCGTGCCGCTGCGCAAATGCGCCTCGGTGGCGATCGTGGAGAACCTCTTCGCGGGGAAGCGGGTGGAGGACCTCTCCCTCTACGGCGAATACGGCGAATGGCTCGGAAGGCTGCTGGTCGAAAACGCCCTCGAGGCGCTCGGCGTGGGCCCGGAGGAGATCCAGAGCTACGGCAAGGCCGTGGTGACGGGGCTCGCGGGGGAGCAGGAGCACGGCTCGGCGCTCCTCCACATCGCCTTTGACGGGCCGGTGCGGGAGGCGCTCCGGGACACCCTCTCGATCATCCCCTCGACCGAGAAGGCGGGCCCCGCGGGCTGCTCGGTCGACGTGCCGCTGCACAGCAAGCGGGCCGTCAAGGTGCGGACCCACTACGACGCGATGGAGGTCTCCGTCGCGGACGCCCCAAGGCCCGATGAAATCATGGTGGTGCTCTGCCTGACCACCGGCTCCCGCCCCTTCCCGCGCGTGGGCGGCCTGCTGCTCGACCAGGTCAAGGGCGTGGACGGCGTGAGCTGAGGAGGAATGTGAGATGCCTGATCTGATTATCACCAACATCGGTACCCTCGTAAGCGGCGACTGGGAGAACCCGGTCCTCGACTGCAACACCGTCGCCATCCGCGGCGGGCTGATCGACGCGGTGGGCGGCGCGGAGCTGCTCTCCCGCTACCCGGACGCGCAGGTGCTCGACGCGATGGGGGTCACGGTGGCCCCCGGGCTGATCGATTCCCACTGCCACCCCTGCGTGGGGGACTACACCTTCCGCCAGAAGACGGCGGACTTCCTCGAAAGCGAGGTGCACGGCGGGGTCACGACGATGATTTCGGCGGGGGAGCCCCACTTCCCCGGACGGCCGAAGGACGCCGCCGGCGCGAAGGCGCAGGCGATCTTTCTCTCCAAGTGCTTCCGGAACCAGTCGCCGCTGGGTGCGAAGATCCACGGCGGCGCGCTGATTCTGGAGCAGGGACTCGTGGAAGCGGACTTCGCCGAGATGGCGCGCGAGGGGGTGTGGCTCGTCGGGGAGATCGGGCTCGGCTCGGTCAAATCCCCGGCCGACGCGGCCCCCCTCGTCGAGATCGCCAAGAGGTACGGCTTCAGGGTCGCGATGCACACGGGCGGCACCTCGATCCCCGGCAGCTCGCCGGTGAGCGCCGACGACGTCATCCGCACCGGGCCGACGGTCGCCTCCCACTGCAACGGCGGCCCCACCTCGATCTCCACGGCGGAGGCGGAACGGATCATCCGGGAGAGCGACGCGGCGGTCGAGATCGTCCAGTGCGGCAACTACCGCATGACCAACTTCATCCTCGAGACGGCGGGGAAGCTCGGCCAGTGGGGCCGCGTCATCTTCGGGAACGACGCGCCTTCCGGCACCGGCATGATCCCGCTGGGCATCCTCCGCAACGTCTGCTACGCCAGCAGCGTCTGCGGCGTGCCCCCGGCGGTCGCCGTCGCGATGGCGACCGGCAACACCGCCCGCGTCTTCGGGCTCAACACCGGCGTGATCGCGCCCGGCCGGGAGGCGGACATCGTCTGCCTCGACGCGCCGATCGGCTCGGTCGCGGACACCGCCCTCGGCGCGATCGAGGCGGGGGACATCCCCGGCGTGACCTATGTGATCATCAACGGCAGGGTCGCGGTGGTCAAGAGCCGCAACACCCCGCCGGGAAACCGGACGCCCCGGCCGGCTGGCCAAAACGACGCCTGAGGAGGACGGACAGATGGGAAAAGGCTTCAGCGACTACTATACCAACCGCGAAAAGGCCCTCGACCTCAAAAAGAGCGCGGTGCTGATCGTGGATATGATGAACGACTTCTGCAAGCCGGGCGGCCGCATGGTGCTGGAGGACGGCTACCTGATCGTGGAGCCGATCCAGCGGCTGGTCGCCGCCGCCCGCGCGCACAAGATCCCCATCGTGTGGATCTGCCAGAAATACCGGATGGACAAATACGACAAGGTGACGGAAAAGCGGGTCGGCACCTGCTATGAGGGCACCTGGGGCGCCGAGCAGATCGACGAGCTGCCCATCCTGCCGGAGGACTACGTGGTCAACAAGCGCCGCTACAGCGGCTTCTTCCAGACCGACCTCGACCTCACACTGCGGGACATGGGCTGTGAAAAGGTGATCGTCGGCGGCGCGGTGACCAATATCTGTGTGCGCGGCACGGTGGCCGACGCCTTCCAGCTCGACTACGAGGTGTTCGTGCCGAAGGACTGCGTGCGCGCCACGAGCGAGCGGGAGCAGGAGTCCCAGCTGTGGGACTTCGAGACCCACTTCGCGACGGTGTGCACGTCGGAGGAGCTGATCGCGGCGATGGATACTCTGGAGCCGGGGGACGAGTGCCGGATCCGGTGATCCGCGCCCCCGCAAAATGATAAAGGAGCGATGTATGATGGGAAAATTGACCAAGGAGCTGCGGGAGCGGCTTGACAGGCTTTCGACGACCAACGTCTCCGACGCGCTCGACGCGCTCGGGCTCAAGGGCTCGACCTACGGCGTCAACAAGATGTACGAGGGCTGCGAAAAGATCATCGGCGAGGCCGTCACGATGAAGGTGGTCGCCGCGGGGCTCACCAAGTCGACCACCCACATGGGAGTCAACGCGATCGAGGCCGCCAAGGAGGGCGACGTTATCGTCATCGACAACGGCGGGCGCATCGACGTCAACTGCTGGGGCGGCGTGCTGAGCACGGGCGCCAAATACAAGGGTGTGTCCGGCGTGGTCATCGACGGCGCCTGCCGCGACCTCGACGAGTGCATCGAGATGGGCTTCCCGGTCTACGCGCGCGCCACCATCTGCGCGACCGCCCGCGGCCGCGTGATGGAGGAGGCGACCAACGTGATGGTCTCCTTCCACGGCGTGCAGGTCCGCCCCGGCGATATCGTCATGGGCGACATCACCGGTGTGGTCTTCATCCCGCAGGAGCGGCTGGAGGACGTGATCGCCAAGGCGGAGACGCTGCTCGAGAAGGAGGAGGCCATGTGCCGCGACATCAAGTCGGGCATGTCGATGATGGAAGTCGACAAAAAATACAACTATGAGAACATGCTGAAATGATCAGCTGGATGAAGAGAATTTGAGAGGGGCGTTCGCATATGCAAATACCGAAACTCGACCCGGCCGTCATTGAAGCCTACAAGAAGCTGGATTCCACCAGCATTTCGGACGCGCTGGACCGCCTGGGCATCCCGGGCGGGCTCTATGGGATCAAACCGGTCACGCCGGGCGTGGTCATGTGCGGCCAGGCGTTCACCGTCCGTTACGTCCCCTGCGGGGAGGTCAAGGGAACGGTGGGCGACTTCCTGGACGATGTGGAGCCGGGGCAGGTCTGCGTGCTCGACAACGGCGGCCGCGACTACTGCACCGTCTGGGGGGACATCATGGCGATGGCCGCCTCGATGAAGGAGATCGCCGGGACGCTGATCTACGGCGTCTGCCGGGATGTCAAGGACGTGCGCGCGATCCGGTACCCCATCTTCACGATGGGCTACTACATGGTCACCGGCAAGGACCGGGTGGAGGTCGCTGCGGTCAACGAGCCGGTCACCGTTGCGGGAATCAAGGTCTGCCCGGGGGATCTGATCTTTGGGGACGAGACGGGCGCCCTCGCCGTCCCCTTCGACCGTGCGGAGCAGGTGCTCGCCATCGCGCGGGAGATCGAGGAGAAGGAGGAGCGCATCCGCCAGGCGCTGAAGGAGGGCATCCCCCTGCGGGAGGCCCGGGCGCGCATGGGGTACCACCATCTCCAGACCAAAGAGGCGTAAATAAAATTGTGGAGGTTTTTCCGTGAACACAAGAGTACTCTATCTCGATAAGCTCAACGAGCACATGGAGCGGATGATCCTGGACATGTGCCCGCCCGACGTGACGCTGCGGTTTTTAAACCCCACCATCGGGGAAAAGGGAACACCCGAGGACGCCGACTGCTTTTTCGTCACCACCTTCCGCACGACGAAGGAGATCATAGACCAGGCCCCCAACCTCCGCCTCATCCAGCGAACCGGCGTGGGCGTCGACATGGTCGACGTCGCCTACGCGAAGGAGAAGGGCATCCCCATCTCGATCTGCAAGGGCTTCAACGCCTCCTCGGTGGCGGAGCTCGCGGTGCTGGATATGCTGGCGCTCTACCGCCGCATCATCACCCTCGACCCGCTGGGCAAAAAGGGCGAGTGGCACACCTGGACCTACCGGCACGACAGCTATGAGCTGCTCGGCAAGACGGTCGGTGTGATCGGCGGCGGCACGATCGGTCGCGAGGTCATCAAGCGGGTGAAGGCGTTCGGCACCCGCGTCATCTACAGCGACGTCTTCCGGATGCCCCCGGAGGAAGAGGAGAAGCTGGGATGCGAATACGTGCCCTTTGACGAGCTGATCGCCTCGGCGGACGTCATCACGATCCACGCGCCGCTTCTGGACAGCACCCGCGGCATGATCGGCCGGGAGCAGTTTGCGCGCATGAAGGATTCCGCCATCCTGATCAACACGGCGAGAAGCCAGATCGTGGACGAGACGGCCCTGCTCGAGGCGCTCCGGGAAAAGAAGATCTGGGGCGCGGCGTTCGACGTGTTCGAGCCGGACGACCCGATCTTCGGGCTGGACGAGGGGCTTAACCTCATCACAACGCCGCACATCGGCGCGGCGACCTACGACAACTACTACCGCGTCTACAAGTTCAGCCTGGAAAACGCGCAGCGGATCGGCCGCGGCGAAGAGCCGCTCTTCCTGCTCTGACATTTCCGGCGTCTCCCCATAAAAAGCGGCTCCGCAGAATCCTGCGGAGCCGCTTTTTTGATGCTGTATGAAACGGACTCAGTCCCCGAGGGCGGTGACCGCCGCGCTGGCGCCCAGCCGGTCGCAGCCGTTTTCCAGGAAAAGGCGCAGGTCGGCCTCGGTGCGGATGCCGCCCGACGCCTTGATCTTTACCCGGGGCCCGATGTGCTCGCGGAAGAGGAGGACGTCGGGGAGGGTCGCGCCGCCGGTGCCGAAGCCGGTGGACGTTTTGATGTAGTCCGCGCCCGCCTCTGTGACGAGCTCGCAGAGGCGGACTTTTTCCTCCTCGGTGAGGTAGCAGGTCTCGACGATCACCTTGAGGACCTTATCTCCGGCCGCCCGCCGCAGCGCGGCGATCTCCGCGAGGACCTTGTCGTAATCGCCGTTTTTCACGTCGCCCAGGTTGACCACCATGTCCACCTCGCCGGCACCCTCGGCGATGGCCTGCTCGGCCTCGAAGACCTTGACGGCGGTGGTGTTGTATCCGAGCGGGAACCCGATGACGGTGCAGATGTTGAGCGCGGGGAAATGCTCGTGCGCCCGCGCGACATAGGAGGGCGGGATGCAGACCGAGGCGGTGTGGTGCGCGAGCGCCTCCTCGCAGAGCTTGCGGATATCCTGCCAGGTGGAGACGGCTTTGAGCTGGGTGTGGTCGACGTGGCTGTAGATTTCCTGTTTCTCCATAATAAACCTCCGTTTTTTTGAATCGGCGAGCGAGCTCAGCCGGTATAGACGTTGATGCCGGAACTGCGGTAGAAGGCGAGGTACCTGCCGTCGGTCTCCGGGTTGGTGACGACGTTGGCGATCCGGTCGATCGCGCAGAAGTAGGCGAAGGCGCGCTTGCCGAACTTGTGGCGGTCTGCCAGCAGGTAAAAGTCCCTGGAGTTGTCCAGCAGGTGGTGGTAGAGGGTCGGCTGAAGGCGGCTGTTGATCGAGTAGCCGTATTCAAGGTCGACGCCGTTCACCGTCAGGAAGACCTTGTCAAAATAGAGCCGCCGGAGGGATTCGATCGTGTATTCGTCGAGCGTCTCGATGTAGTTGCTCCCCACATGCACGTCGCCGCCCAGCAGGATCATCGAAAGTCCCTGCGATCTGGACAGCTCGACGACCGCGTCGATGTTGGAGGTCACCACGGTGAGCCCCTTTTTGCCGCGGATATAGCGGGCCAGGAGGGTGCAGGTCTTGCCCGCGCCGATGAAGATCACGTCGCCGTCTTCGACCAGGCGCGCGGCGGTTTGCGCGATCCGGTCCTTTTCGCCGTAGAAGGGGTCCTCCTCCCGCCCGTCGTCCGTGGGGCGTTCGGCGGCGGGCCGGTCCCGGTTGAGCCGGGCCGCGCCGTGGGTCTTGACGATCAGCCCGCGGCTGCTCAGCGCGTTCAGGTCCCTGCGGACGGTCGCGATCGAGGAGCCGGTCACCTCCTGCAGCACGGCGGTCGGCGTGACCCCGTGCGTCCCGAGGTAGTCCAGGATGCGTTCTTCCCGTTCGGATGCATACATCTTTATCCCAGCTTTATACATGATTGATCGTGCTTAGTATAGCACCTCTGAAAAACAAAATCAATCTAAAAAAATCACAAAAAGACAACAAAATTAGAAACGATCAAAATAAATCAAAAAGGTCCCGGCCGCGAAGGCGGCCGGGACCTTTTTTACATCTACGCCTCTTCGGGTTTCGCATCCGCGAGGTCGATATACCCCGTGACGTTCTGCGCGATGGGCGTGCGTCCAACGCGCGACGCGCTGTTGGTGATCCGCAGTCTGCCGTCCACGGCGATCCCGTCGTAGACCCAGTAGCGCCCGCTGATGGTGGCCGAGCGTGTCTGCGCTGTGGCGCTCGCATAGAGCGGAACGCCGTAGAGCAGCAGAGCCGTCCCGGCGGCCGGAGCCTCGGGAAGGGCGGGCTCGCCCTCCCCGCCGCCGTCCTCCGCCGCGTAGTCGCGGAAGGAGACGTCGAGGTCGACATACCCGGAGATGCCGTCCACCAGCCCGCGCGAGCTGTGCTGCCAGAGGTCCACGCCGCCCTCCAGCGAGGGCTTTTGGCTGCTCCAGTCCGCCACCCACCGCTGGACGGGTTTCAGCTCCGGGAGGTCGAGCATCGTCTCAAACCAGTAGAGGCTCGAGTAGACGCCGGGGGTGAGGCCGCCCTGCGCCACCTTGCCGCAGAACGCAAGCGCGAGCCCGGTGCGCTGGTCGTTGGTCAGCGCGTGCTGTCCGGCGCTCTCCATATCAAGCGAGGCGGGGTATACGATCTGGTAGGGCGTTGCCAGCTCCAACAGAAAGGCGGCTTCCTCTTCGGCCTCGCCCGTCGTGACGGCCCGGCTGTAGAGGTAGGCCCCGACGGGGATCCCCTGCGCGGCGGCGCCCTCCATGTTTCTTGCGAAATTCGGATCGGCCGCGAGGCCGTAGCCCGCGCGGACCATTGCAAAGCCGACGCCGCCGGCTTTTACGCGCGCCCAGTCGATTTCTCCCTGCCAGACGGAGACGTCGATTCCATTTATAGCAGTCATTGAAAGACCTTCTCTCGTGGATTCAGATGGGGAAACTTCCCCGGATATCCTATGCCCCCGAGCTGGAAAGCGTTCCCGGAAGGGGCGAAGCAAAACTTGCCAAAGGCTCAAAATGTGTAAAATCGATAATAACTATAGAAATTTGTGACCACAAAAACGGAATTATAAAAAAATTGTGAACAGAAAAGAATTTTTAAGAATAGGCTGGAAAAATCATATTGAAGCAACTGGAAAATAATGATATAATCCAACTGTATTGGTAACAATTTCTAATGAATTTTTATAAAATAATTGAATTGAGCGTTAATATTAACCGATTTTAGGGGGATATACGGAAAAACAGAAACAATTATTGGATTAATATTTGGTAACAAAATATAGAAACAATTGGGGATTTTTCTTTTGAAAAGTCTTCCTTCAGAAAGTACCGGCAGGCGTCGGAGGAGGGGCGGAACATGAAATCTTTCGCGTACAATGGGGGAAAAACATGGAGAAAGTCGGTCGCGCTGTTACTGACAGTTTTGATGCTGATCAGTGCGACTTCGGTTTTTTCCTACGCGGAAATGATGGACGGCAGTTCGGACGGAATGGAGACCGCCGGCACCGTTTCCGAACTGGAAAAACCGTCCGCGCCCGCGGAGGAGAGCAAACCGGGTGGGGAGCAGCCTCCCGAGAGCGGGTCCGCAAGCGGCGAAAGCCCGTCCGAGGAGCGGCGCCACAACGAGGACGACAAGGGGAGCACGGACGAATACAGCCTGACGGCGACGCAGGAGGAGGTCTTCACGGAGGACGGCCTCGCGGTGGAGATCACGGCGGTGTCGACCTTCCCCTTCACGCGGAACTTACATATCGAAGCGAAGGACGGCGGAAAGGCCGAGGGCGCCACGGAGGGCGCGGAGAAGGTCACGGGGGACCCGGACGCGGCTTCGTCCGAGGCGTCCGGCCCGGAGGAGAACGGTTCGGAATCTTCGAGCGTCCCGGAGGAATCCACAAGCTCGGAAGCGGCAAGCTCAGAAGCGAGCAGCATTCCGGAAGTAAGCAGCACTCCAGAAGTGAGCAGCACTCCGGAAGAGAGCGGATCGAGCGAAGAGAGCAAACCGGAGGAGAGCGGCAAACCGGAAGAGAACGGCAAACCCGGCGAGGCGGAGGACTCGTCGAATCCCATCAGCGAACTTGCGGAGGCTGCGGCAAGCGCGCGGATCAATCTGGCGCGGGTGCTGTCGGCGGAGATCACGGCGGAGGAGATCGTGCCGCTGCCGGAGAGCAGCGCGGCGGAGCCGAAACCGGAGAGCAAGCCGGAGGACCCGACGGCGGCTACGAGCACCGGGGAGGAGAAGGCCCCGGCCCCGGATAGGAGCAGTTCGGAGAATCCCGCGTCGAGCGGGGAGAGCGCGGCCGCGTCCTCTTTCGGGACGGGCCCGGAGGATGCCGGTTCTGAAAATGCGGGTTCCGATGTGAGCTCAGATGCTTCCAGCTCAGATGCTTCCAGCTCAGATGCATCCAGCTCGGAGGCCTCCGGTTCGGAGGCCGCGAGCTCTGATTCGTCGAGCACGGACGGGACGATGAGCGAGGGCAGGGTGACGGTGAACGGGGAAGGGGAGCCGTTCCGGTTCCAGCGGAAGTTCACGGTGACGAAGAACGGGACGCATGTTATCCGGATCCATGACAGCGAGGGGCCGCTGGAGGAGCGTTCCTTCTACACGGAAGTGGAAGTGACCTCGCTGGGAGAGCTGACGGCGGAGATCGTGCCGGGAAGCAACGGGCGGTACGAGGTGGCGATGGCGTCGACCTATCCGGGGACGGAGCGGTTCACGGTGGAGTTCGTGCCGGCGGTGCGGGTAATGGCCCGGTCGCGGAGCGCGGAGTCCGCGGAGGGGGAAGCAGTGGAGCTGCCCGTGGAGGATGTGACAGTCAAGAGCGGCGAAGAAGACGGCCGCGAAGAAAACGCCCCGTCGAAGGTGACGGAGGCGAGCACCGCCGTGCCCGCGAGCGCGGACGGGGTGTACACCGTCAAGGCGTTCCGCGGCGAAAATTTGCTGCGCGCGGCGGTTTTTTCCGCTCCGGCGGCGACTGCGGCAGAGAGCAGTCTTGAGACCGTTTACTGGAACCCCGACCCGGCGTTCCAGGACGTGGACCAAACAATCCCCGGAGGAAATGACGACGCGGCCGGGAACAGTGCGCTGGCGTCGGTAAAGACGCTGGAACAGGCGCTGTGGCTTGTCCAGCCGAACGGAACGATTGTCTGCATGAGCATGTGCAGCGATACCTATCATAAGGAAAGCGATGCTTCGACCTACACCTTCGACGGAAAAAATGCGACGATTAAACGCTGGAACAAGTATCTTTCCGGCCCGTACTTTTACATTGACAAGGGAGTCAATCTGTCGCTTACAAATCTGACGCTGTCCAACACGACAGAGAGCGGCGGCTCCGCTGCGGATTCCGTCGTGACGCTCGCGGACGGCACGCTGACCGCCGGCACCGGGCTCGCGATGGACGGACCGGTCTATTTCGAGCAGCGCCCGACCGCCCCCGGAATCATCTTTACACAGGAACCCACCGCCCCCTATGCGATCAAATTCGCCTCAAACGTCGATCCGTTTACCAGCGCGTTTGACGCGGCTTCCGCTCCGGAGACGATCACGGCGGACAATCTGGGAAGATACCTGGCGCTGGACGGCAGCGTCAATGAAGCCAAGGACCCGCGGTGGGCGCTGCGCGTCAAGCCCGGAACGGGCAACGAACGGATCATGCAGGCCTACCCGATCGTCACCTACACGGCGATCTACCTCTCGGGGACAGGCGACGACAACAACGACGGTGCGACGGCAAATACGCCGGTCGCGACCTTTGCGCGCGCAAAAGAGCTGCTGCTCACAGAATTAAAGGGCAGCGGAGTCATCTATATCTGCGGGAACACGGTCGCGGTCACAGGGGAAGAGACATGGTCTCTGCCGCCGGCAAGCTTCCCGTCGGCCAAGGTAGCGAAATACAGCGGCTTCACCGGCCCTTCCATGGTCAGCGTGGCAGGAGCGCTCACGCTTGCAGACATTACCTTTGAAAGCGACAAAACCATTCTTCAGACAAGCGTAGACGCCGCCTTGCTGAAGATTAGCTCAGGGACAAAGCTCAACTATACTGGTACGGATACCGCGGTAACTTTGGCAGATGGGACAGCGTCGATGACCGGCGGGGAGATCGTCGGAACGTCCGAAAAGGGAACCGGCGTGAGCGTAAAAGGTGCCGCGACATTTAAAATGTCTGCCGGGAGCATCGACAAATTTTCATTTGGAATAAAGAATTCTGGTATTACGACGATCTCCGGGACAGCGGCGGTTTCTTCAGCGACCGGCGCTTATACGGATTGGATAATGACCTTCTCGAATGCAGCCATTTCTGGTTCGTCCTGCGGCGTCGAGATTGCCAGCGGTGGAAATTTCATCATGGAAAGCGGGACGGTTTCGGGCGCTTCGGGTAAACAAGCGGTGCTATGCAGCAATGGGACATTCGATATGAATGGCGGTACGGTCACGGGTGGAACTTCCTATGGCGTGATGCTGTCCGGGACCTCCGCGGAGTTCAATCTGTCTGGGGGCACGGTTTCCGCGCTCAACCCCACGGAACAAAGCGCGGTCTATGCGAACTCGCCCGGATTCACGCTCAATGCCGCGGCTGCAACGGTCAACGGCCGGATCAGCCTGCCGGACCCGACCTATGTGATCAATCTGTCGGGCGTGCCGGGCGTCGGCAAGACGTTTGACGTGGCCGTAGGACCGAATCATACCTCTGGCGTCAGCGTGGTGGTTCCCACCAACCCGCTTACAGACGCTTCAAGCTATGAGGCGCATTTTATCCTCAAAAATTACACTGACAAATTTACGATCGGCGGTTATGGAAACGACCTGATTTTGCTTGAAATCGGGATATATCTTGACGGCGTAAATGGGAACGACGGCAATACCGGCCTTTCGCCCGCGCAGGCGGTGAAGACCTTTGCCGCGGCGAAAGAAAAACTGGTGGCGCTTGCAAATGCGGAGATTGAAAAGGGCAACACGAGCTTTGTCCCGCACATCTTCCTCTGCGGCGAGGTGACGGTGAGCTCGGGTGCGGAAACCTGGGATCTGAGCGAAGTCAACGCGATCAAACCCGGCTGGATGGCGGACATCCGCCGGTTTACGAACCAGTACTTTAAGCCGGTCTATCTTGTGCAGATATCGGGCGGCAGTGTAACGCTCTCCAACATCGTCGTGGACGGCCTGCGGGACACGTCCACCGGACTGCAATCCACGTTGGATCTGTTCCAGGTGACGGGCGGAAGCCTGACACTTAGGGGGAACGCGACCCTTCAGGGCGCCGCCCGCAACGCGGTGCAGGTGTCGGGCGGGTCGCTCACAGTGGGAAACGGCGCGCTTGTCACGGGAAATGGGCGGACAAATAGCACCAGCGGTACGGCGTCCGTCGTGGTAGGCGCAAACGGCACGTTTACGATGAACGGCGGGCGGATCACCAATAACAAGGCATATAACGCGGTAGTCCTTTCCGGGAGCGGCGCGCGCTTCGAGTTGCATGGCGGCGAAATCAGCAAAGGGATATCCGGCACGATTTCCGGAAGTGGTGTGCGTCTCGGCGCGGCAAACGCGGTATTCGACATGGATGGCGGCACGATCTCCGGCTTCCATAATACCGGCAACTACGGCGGCGGCGTGAGGCTCTTTTCCGGAGCGGAGTTCAACATGTCGGGCGGAACCATCACCAATAACAGCTCGGGGTCCAGCAGCACTATTTACAGCGGCGGCGGCGTCTATGTTCCGTCGGGCGCGGCCTTCAATCTTTCGGGCGGCGCGCTGATCACTGGGAATACTGCTCCACATGGGGTTGGCGGCGGCGTGTACATCGCTTCCGGCGCGAACTTTTCCATGACCGGCGGGCACATCCGCGGCAATACGGCGGCGGAGTCCGGGTCGAACAACATTTATTCCGCTAATGCGGCGAAATTTGAGATGGGTGGCGCCATCGATATCAACGGCGGCGTCATGCTGTGGGACGACGGTGCGGCGGTAACCCCGATCACGCTGACGGGGACGCTGTCCCAGCTTACCCCGCCGGCTGGCGCGGTCGCGGACGGTACCATGGAACTTACCCTTTCCGAATATTATCTCGGGGGAGTCGTCGTGGACGGCGGCAGTACTTATAACGCGGGCCAGTATTTGAATGCGGGCGATATCCAGTTTACGCTGGCGGCCGAGCCGGCAAAATCGATGCGGCTTTTGGCGGACCCGGATGCTGCCGCAACGCCTTCCAATATTGTCGCGGCGGGCTGGAACGTCTACATTTCCGGTACCGGCAGCGATGCGGACGGATACGGCTGGGGTCCGAAGAAGCCTGTTCAGACCTTTGCGCGGGCGAAGGAGCTGATACAAACCGTTACGGACATCCCCGAAGGCGGGGAGGCGAACATCCTCGTCTGCGGGACGGTGAACGTGACCGCGAGCAGCAATGGCGGAACTTGGACGCTGAACGATATCAGCGTCGGCAACCGCATACCCGTTTTGCGCCGGATGCGCGGCTTCACGGGCACCATGGTCAGCGTGTCTGCCGGTGAGCTGACACTGCAAAACATTACGATCGACGGCAACGCGGCGGCCGGCAGCAGCTCCAGCTATCTCGTCAGCCAGTCGGCCGGCACGCTCACGATCGTGGACGGCGCGCTGCTTCAAAATAACAGGTCATCCGTTGGCGCGGGCGTCAACGTATCGGGCAGCGACTCACACTTCTCGATGACCGGCGGCAAAATTTCCGGCAACAATTACGGACTGTATATCACCAATGCGACCGACGTCGTCCAATCCGGAGGCAACATCACCGGGAATGTCAACGGTGTCTATCTTTCAAGTAGCAGCTCGCAGTTCTCGATGACCGGTGGAACGATCAGCGGAAATAAGTCGAGCAGCTATGGCGGCGGCGTCTATGTCAAGTATGGCCGCTTTACGTTGGACGGCGGAACGATCAGCGGAAACACGGCGACCAGCTATGGCGGCGGTGTTTATGTTGATACGCCCGGCACTTTTATTATGAGCACCGGAACGATCAGCCAAAACACGGCGGGCGTCAATGGCGGCGGTGTCTATTCCAAAGGTTTCTTTACGATGGACGGCGGAACGATCAGCGGAAACACGGCGGATTATGGCGGCGGCGTCTATCTCTCTTCCGGCACCTTTTTAATGATCGACGGAACGATCAGCGAAAACACGGCGAGTGACAGCGGCGGCGGTGTCTATGTCTCTGGCACCTTTACAATGAAGGGCGGGACGATCCGCGGAAACATGGCGAGTGACGGCGGCGGCGTCGGGGTCGGTTACAACGGCCACTTTACGATGACCGGCGGGACGATCAGCGAAAACGCGGCGACGCGCGGCGGTGCCTTCTATAGTTATTTCGGCCGCTTTACGATGGACGGTGGAACGATCAGCGGAAACACGGCGAAAAACGGCGGCGGCTTCTATGGCGGTTCCAGCGTAAGCTTTACAATGAACGATGGAACGATCAACGGAAACACGGCGAGTGACAGCGGCGGCGGTGCCTATGTCGATTACAGCGGCTTTACGATGAACGGTGGAACGATCAGCCAAAACACGGCAAATTATGGCGGCGGCGTCTATATCGATCTCGGCCGCTTTACGATGAGTGGCGGAACGATCCGCGAAAACACGGCGTCAGGCGGCGGCGGTGTCGAGGTCGGTTACGACGGAACCTTTACGATGAAGGGCGGAACGATCAGCGAAAACACGACGACAAATAACGGCGGCGGCGTTTACGTCGCTGTGTCCAACGGCAGCTTTACGATGACCGACGGAACGATCAGCAAAAACACGGCGGCACTTGACGGCGGTGGACTCTTAAACAGAGGAACCGCGGTAGTCATGGGCGGCGAGATCACCGGAAATACCGCTGGTCAAGGTGCGGGCTGCTATTGCTCTGGAAGCAACAGTACCACCACCTTCAAGGGCGGCCGGGTCTCCGGGAACATCCTTTCGAACGCGGGCGGCGTGGGCAGGGGCGTCTACGTCGCGACCCCGAACTTCATCCTCGAGGGCGGCGGCGCGGATCTTGCGGACGGCGTCTACCTGAGCAGCAACGCGTACCCGATCAAGCTGTCCCGGACGATCCGACAGGCGGGCCGCCGGTACAACGTGGAGCTGGCGACGCCGGCCGTGAATTCCACAAACGGCTTCAGGGTCGGTGACAGCGTGGTGATCCCCGAGGGTACGCTCGAGAGCGCGGCCCCAAACCTGCGCTACTTTGCGACCGATTACGAGGGCGCGGTGCTCGACCGCGGCACGGGAAACAAGGCCAAAAATATCGTCCTCAAAAAGATCATCTTCGTGGACGGCGTGAAGGGCAACGATCAGAACGACGGCAGCACGCCCGACCTTGCATATAAGACCTTCGCGGCGGCGAAAAAGGCGCTGGGAAGCGATCCGGGCAACATCTACATCTGCGGGAAGCTCACCGTTTCCGCAGGCGATAATTGGAGCCTTGGGGCGGACCAGTCCCTGCGGCGCTATTCGGGCTTTGCCGTGGCGGGCAAGTACAGCTATACGCCCTATCGCGGCGACATGATCGAGGTGACGGGCGGCACGCTGACCCTTGGCGGGATTGCGATCCAGGGCCGTCACGACGCGGACCAGGGCTTCACGGCGGACGGCTCGATCATCAAGGTGAACGGCGGAAACGTCACGATGGGCACGGGCACGACGCTCGAGAACAACACGACGACCGGCAATGGCGGCGCGGTGAACATCGTCTCGGGGACGCTTACGATGAACGGCGGCACGATCGAGAACACGCAGGCCGCAAAGGGTGGTGCGATCTACCAGGGGGACAAATTCCTGGTCGGCGGGGCCGTGTCGGTTGAAGGCAGCGTCTATCTGGCGGGCGGCGGAAACGCGGCGACCAGTAAGTACATCGAGCTTACGACAACCTCCGGCAGCGCGCTTTCCGTGGATATGGCGGACGCCTACGCGGGCCGCGCAGTGGTGCAGTATCCGTCCGGGAAAACGCCCGACGACACGGAAAAGGCAAAGTATACCCTTGCGCCGGATATCCTGGCGCAATATAAGCTCAACAACCGGAGCCAGCCCGCGGCCAATATCCTCGAATTGCAGGAAAAGGGTATCGTCTACATTGACGGCGTGGGCGGAAGCGACGACCTTGACGGCACGACTCCCGATACGGCGGTCCTGACGCTCAAGCACGCGTACGAACTGCTGAAGGAGCAGGGCGGCGTCATCTACGTTGTGGACAACGTCCCTGTCACGGGCGTCGCGCTGACAGCTCAGCAGTATAAGGCCGGCACGGATACGGTCTCGACCGGCGGGCCGGTGGTGATCCGGCGCTACTCCGTGCCGACGAATCCGCCCGCGGACGGCTTCAGCGGCGATAAGGCAAAGCGGCCGTATACCGGCGTGCTCTTCACCGTAAACAGAGCTTTTGAACTGTCGGGCGTGACGATTGACGGACACAGCGCGGCGCTTAACACCGGCAGCCCGAAGACCACGGCCCCGGCGGTGGCCGCGCAGGCTCCGCTGATCGAAGTCGGCATGGGCGGGGCCCTGACCGTCGGCGCGGGCGCGGCGCTCCAGAATAACAACAACGTTAGCGCAACCAATTTCGGCGGCGCGGTCGGAAACGATGGAACCTTTAAAAT
Source organism: Anaerotruncus sp. DFI.9.16 (assembly GCF_024461615.1). Taxonomy (NCBI): domain Bacteria; kingdom Bacillati; phylum Bacillota; class Clostridia; order Eubacteriales; family Oscillospiraceae; genus Anaerotruncus; species Anaerotruncus sp. DFI.9.16. Next base: position 6,661 of record NZ_JANFZX010000002.1, on the reverse strand, counting down.
GATTGGCGGCGCGATCGCAGACACGCAGGCGTCCAAGGGCGCGGCGGTCTACCAGAACGGCACCTTCTACGTCGAGAGCAGCCCGTCCATAGAGGGCGAAATTTACCTGGCGGGCAGCGGCGGCAGCGCGAAGGTGATCTCCGCGGCGGATGCGTTCGCGCCCGCGAACGCTCTGCTGGTCAACATGGACGGCGCGGAGAACGGGCGCGACGTGGTCGACTACGCGAGCAATATTTCAGATACCGACCTGCCCAAGCGGGCCGCGCTCTACACCCTCGCGGACGAGATCGCGGCGCTCTACACGCTCGGACGCGAGACGGTCGACAAGAGCATCCTTGAATTGCAGGCGAAGAACGCGATCTACATCAACGGCAAAGGCGGCGACGACGGCAAAGATGGCCAGACCCCGGCGAACGCCGTCAGGACGCTGAAAACCGCCTTCGATAAGCTCAAAGCCCTGAACGGCGGCACCCTCTACGTGGTGAACACCGTCGATGTGAGCAGCGCGCGGATCGTCGCCGAGACTGGCGAAACCGGCGCGGTGACGACACACTACAGCGGCGAGGGCGGCAGCGCCGACGTCGCGGGCGGGGTGCTCGTCAAGCGCTATGCCCAACCGGACAACATCTCCGGTCTCACCGGATTTGGCGTGGCCGACAACCAAAACGCGCTCTTCAACGTGACCGGAAGCCTGACGCTCGACGGGATCACGTTGGACGGCCATGCAAAAGCCGTCACGAGCGGAAAACAGGAGGTCGTCGCGGACGGGGTAACGGCGAAAGCGCCTCTGATTGTCGTCGCGGCGGACGGACTGCTCACGACGGACAACGGCGCGCGCCTGCAAAATAACGCCAACAGCGGTGACGGCGGCGCTGTGGCCAACAGCGGCACCTTCCGGATGGACGGCGGCACGATCACCGGGAACCGTGCGGCAAACGGCGCGGGCGTCTGGCAGAACGGCACCTTCCGGCTCGGCGCGAACGCGCCCACGCTCGGCGCGGACCAGACGGTCTACCTGACGGCGGGCGCCGACAGAAAGACCGCGAAGGTCATCAACGTTGATTCCGCGCTCGAAAGCGGTGCGAAGATCTCTGTCGACATGGATAGAACCACACCGCCGGATGGCGTTTATGAAGCGGGCAGGGATGTGGCCGTCTTCGCGGAGGGAGCCGCGTCCTATAACGACGTGGCCAACGACGCGGCGCGCTTCGCCCTTGCGAAGGGAATCACAGAGAAGTTCGCACTGGTCAAATCCGCGACCGAGCAAAACACGCTCGAGCTGGGTCTGCCCTTCCACTTCACCACCACACCGGACGACATGTTCGTGCGGGTAGGCGAACAGGTGACCTTTACGGCTGACGTCTCCACAAGCGGGGCGGCGAACGTCAAGCTCATTGACTCGAAAGGCAACGAAATGAAGTTCGAGGCCGTCCGTGACGACGATATGGCCCAGGATATGCCTGCTTACACGCCCGTCTTCCGGGCGGTGGTGCGCTCGAACAATGAAAGCACCTCAACGGTGAGCTTCACCTTCCGGCCCGAGGCCGGAACCCGCGCGGGGAAATACTATCTGACCGCGACCGACGCAAACGGCGTCACGGCGAAGAGCGAAGCATTTGTCCTGTCGCTTTACGAAGCGAGCACCCTGACGGCGAAGTCGACCGAGGCAAGCGCCGAAAAGCCCAATGCCAGTACGGGCACCCTCACGGTGTATAACGGCTACGGCGTGGATAAAACGGTCACCTCCACCGGCGTGGGGCTCTCGGAGGGAATGGGAATTTTACTGGGCATGGACACGCCCACGATCGGGTTCGCGACGGAGCGGGAGATCGACGAGAACTTTAAGCTCTGGACGGCGGACGACGCGATGTACAAGTTCAACTTCAAGGTGGACAGTACGGAGCTGGCTCCCTCCACGGTGCTTTCCGGGATGCAGGTGCCCGCCAACGGGTCCGCCTCCTGGACGGTCACGCTGAAAAACGCCAACGCCCTCAACGCGGCCCAGACCAAAAAACTGCTGATCAAGGAGTGCAAAATCGGCGAAACGCCGCTGACCGGCTTGTCGTCCGGGGGGGCCTCCATGCTGGGGCTGGACGTCCCGACGGCTGCGAACATGGAGGTGCCTTTTGAGACGAAAACCGCCCGCCTCGACGTGACGGTGCCGCTTTCGATCACCGTCTGCGTGGCGAAGGACGGCACGCTCGCACAGCCGAGCGCGGACAGGATGTATGTGGAGAACCGCTCCGCGTTCCCGGTCAATACGCAGGTAAAACCGATGTTGACGCGGTTGGCCGCGGACAGTGGTGATGCGATGCGGCAGATCGACGCGCCGAAAATCGGGGAAGGGACCGACTACGATCTGGCGATCCGCCCGATTGACGTTTCTCCACAGACGGCTCCCATTGCATTTAAAACCGGCGATTCGAGCAGTGCGGAATCGAGGGGGCTGGTCATTGTGGTCTTCCAAGACTTCGCGGAGATCCCGTGGAACCAGAAGTGCACCTTCGATTTCCTCAGCAATAAGATGCCCAGCGGGCAGGGCGAAAACGGCAGACCTGCCAACTACAGCTACCAGATTACCTTTAAGGCGTCGATCGCCGGGGAGCCCCAAATGGGTGTGATGCAATAAAAAGTGTGAAAGAGGTGATATCCCATGAATGAGGTACCGGAGCGGGGCGCGGCTGTGGCGGCCCCGCCGAAAAAATCCAGGCGCGGGCTGGCCGTGGGGATTGTGGCCGCGCTCGTGGTGATCGGCGCGGCGGCATGGTTCTTTTTTGGACGCGGCGGAAGCGGCATGGCGGATTTCTTCGACCCGAACGCCACGACGGGAATCCTGCCGGGCATGACGGAGGAGCAGATCATCGAGGAGCTCAACCGCATCGTTGAGGAGGGGATGTTCAACATCTCGATCAACACCCAGATCAGCTTCCCGAACGGGACGGCGGAGGGGCAGGCCTATATCGACAACATCTCCGCCAACCACTACAACATGACCGTGCAGATCGTGCTGGACGATACGGGCGAATCGGTATATCAATCCGGAGGCATCAGGCCGGGGCAGTACATCGAGAATATCACGCTGTCCAAGGCGCTGCCGAAGGGTTCCTATAAGGCGACTGCGATCTTTACGGCGCACGACCCGGAGGACCAGTCGGAAGTCGGGCAGGCGGCGGCGGAGGTGCTCCTGACGGTGGAGTCGTAAGCCGCGCGCAGCCTGTGGAAAAGGAGGTTATGACTTTACATACATTTCAACGTAACCCCACAAAACAAGAAAAACAGGAGGTCAAAACAATGAAAAAGGTATTAGCAACGATCCTGGCAATGGCAATGATCCTCTCCCTCGGCGTGATTTCCTTTGCGGCGGAACCCCAGTGGACGGGAGATACGGACGGCACGGTTACTCCGGATGACGGCACGAATGCGAAGAGCATCCAGGAAAATGGTTCGGCGAGCACCTGGTTCAAAGTGCTTGATAAGAGCGACACGATCCCGACCTATTGGATGAGCGTATCGGTTCCCCTGGGCGTCACCTTCTGCATCTCGGCGGATGGTACCACCTCGGTTCCCACAACATATAAGGTCGAAAACTACTCCCCGAAAGCGGCAAACGTCTCTAAAATGAATGTCGTGTTGGAAGAGGGCTGGAGCTTTGTTGAGTCGGCAGCGGCCGCCGCGAGCACCGAAGACCCTAAGGCGTTGTACTTCACGATTAAGGAGCAGGCGCTTCGTGCGGGTACGATTGACTCGCTGGGTTGGAGCGCGCCGGCGTTTAACGTGGCCAGTCAGGGAGTCGGAACCCTGGACCTCCCGCTGACGGCGAGAGCAGGCAAACGTGACACGGCAATTGCGCAAACTGCTGAGAAGGCTTTCACGGTCACTTATACGGTTGCCTTGGCTGAATAAAAGGGCATCATCTTATTCCGGCACAGGGAACCCCCTGTGCCGGGGAAAGTGCCGCGCCGCGCGGCGTTTTCCCCGGTACAGGCATGACAAAAGAACATAGGAGCGCGTTATGGAAGAAAAGACGAAAAAGAACGGCGGAGCCGTCAAATGGGCTTTCCCGGTTGTCATCCTCATCCTGGTCGGCGTGATCGCCTGGCTGCTGCTGCGCCCGCAGGAACAGCCGGCGGGCCTCACGCGGGCCGCCGACGCGCAGCTCGGCCAGCTCGAGGGCAAGACGGAGGAGCAGATCGTTGAGGAGCTCAACCGCATCGTTGAGGAGGGGATGTTCAACATCTCGATCAACACCCAGCCGGAGTTCCCGGATGGGAGCTCCCCCGGAAACCTCTGCATCGAGAACTCCCCCGCCAACCACTATCTGATGGTGGTGGAGATCACCCTCAACGACACGGGGGAGAAGGTGTACACCTCCGGCGCGCTGGAGCCGAACTACCACATCCAGGAGGCGAAGCTCGATCGGGCGCTTGCAAAGGGGACCTATCCGGCGACGGCGACCTTTTACGCCTATACCGCCGACACACAGGAGCTGGTGGGGACCGCGGGAGCGGAGATGCAGCTGATCATCCAGAACTGAGGAGGGGAGGGACCGCATTGAAAGGACTGGGAAGGGGAGCCGCCCTGCTCGCGGCCGCGGCGCTTGCCCTGACGGTTTCGCTGACGGCGCTGGCCGCCGGGGAGATCGGCGGGGAGGAGACGGACAGGGACCTTTCGGATATCGTGAGCGTGAGCGAAGAGGTGGATACGGCGACGCTGGAGCGCCCGTCCGCGAGCACGCAGTTCAAGGTGATGACGCTTCCGGGCCCGGAGGTATGGGGAGCGGATGTGAGCGTCTACGTCGGGGAGACGGCGGAATTGACGGTGAGCGCGAAGGACGGGGTGCTGCCCTACCGCTTCGCGTGGTATAAGGTGCTCGACGCGGACACCCTGTCGGAGGTGCTCTTCGAGGGGGAGAACTACGCGGGCAACGTCTATACGATCCCGAACGCGCAGAAAAGCGACGCGGGGGTCTACCGGATCGTGCTGACGGACAAATACGGAAGCTCGGCGGAATGCGACGTGGCGCTGGCGGTACTGTCGAAGTCGCCGGGCGGAGGCGGCGGGGACGGCGGCTCGGACGAGGGCCCGGACATCCACATCGTGGCCCCTGCCGATCCGACGATCATCAGGGACCTGCCCGTCCCTCTGATGAAGCTGCCCAATACGGGCGACGGTTCCGCGCCGGCGCTCGCGCTCGCGCTGCTGGGGCTTTCGGCCGCGGCCATAGCGGCAGCCGTTTCCATCCGCAGGAAGCCGGATTAAACATTGTTGCGGAAAGGGGCGCCCCATGCGGGGCGCCCCTTTCCGCCAGCGCGGCGGGGAAGGATTGTATCCGCGGCCCCGGTGTGCTATACTTTCATGGACAGCTGTTTCCGGGATGCCGGGCGGGCCTTCGGGGCCGCCCGTTCATCCCGCTTACGGGAAAAATCACCTCAGGAAAGGGGCCGCCATATGGAGACACGCGCATACCGCGGAACGGACGACCGCGTCTCCCTGCTGGGCTTCGGGGCGATGCGCCTGCCGCGCGTTTCCCCCGACACGCAGGAGATCGACTTCGAGAGGGCGCGCGAGCTGATCGACTGCGCCTATACCCACGGGGTTAACTATTTCGACACCGCCTACCGCTACCACGACGGCGATTCCGAGCCGTTCCTCGGCCGGGCGCTGGCGGAATACCCGCGCGAGAGCTACCACCTCGCGAGCAAGATGCCGACCTGGCTCGTCCACAGCCTGGACGAGGGCAAGCGGATCTTCGCCGACCAGCTCGAACGGTGCCGCACCGATTATTTTGACTTCTACCTCTGCCATTCGGTGGGGAAATCGGTTGAGGAATTTACCGACGTCTACGAGAAGACCGGCCTGCTCGACCACCTGCGGGCGCAGAAGGCGGCGGGGGCCATCCGCCGCCTCGGATTCTCCTTCCACGGGACGCCGGAGGTTTTGCGGGAGCTCATCGCGCGCGGCGGATGGGACTTCGTGCAGATCCAGCTCAACTACCTCGACTGGGAACTGCTCGACGCCGCGCAGCAGTACCGCATCCTCGAGGAAAACGGCCTGCCCTGCATCGTAATGGAGCCGGTGCGGGGCGGCAACCTCGTCTCCCTCTGCCCGGAGGCGGTGGAGATCCTCCGCGCGGCGCGCCCCGGCGCGAGCACCGCGTCGTGGGCCATCCGCTTCGCCGCGTCGCTGCCCAACGTGCTGACCGTCCTGAGCGGCATGTCCACCCTTGAGCAGGTGCGGGACAACGTCGAAACGATGTCCCCCTTCGAGCCCCTCTCCGACTCCGAGCGGGAGACGCTCGACCGGGCGCGGCGGGCCTACTTCGCCCTCGGGACCATCCCCTGCACCGGCTGCCGTTACTGCATGGACTGCCCGTCGGGCGTCGACATCCCCGGCGTCTTCGCGGCCTACAACCGCTGCGCCGCCGAGGTCGGGCTCAACCCTTCGGACGGCAGGGCGCTGCGGGAGAACGCGAAGGCAATCCGCGCGATTTACGACGCGCTGCCGGAGGAGCGGCGCGCCGGCCGCTGCGTCGGCTGCGGCAGGTGCGTCTCCCACTGCCCGCAGGGGATCGCCATCCCGCAGAGGCTGGGGGAGATCGCCGCGCTCATGAAGATTCTCGAATGATGCTCCCCGGGGGGGGGGGGGGGGGGGGGGGGGGGGG
>NZ_JANFZX010000199.1:0-202 GCF_024461615.1 Anaerotruncus sp. DFI.9.16 | reverse complement strand
CGACCGATCCCAAGGGAAACGCCACGCTGTTTTATTACGACGCGGCGGGACGCCTCATCCGGCAGGAAGCGCCGTTTGAAGTGGACGCCCGTGCGGTTTCGCGGTACTTTTATGACGCTGCGGGAAACGTCCTCCGGCAGGAGGTGTTGTGCAGCGCCCCGGGCGAGCCGGAGGCGTGGCGAAAGACCGAATACCGCTACGA
>NZ_JANFZX010000198.1:0-206 GCF_024461615.1 Anaerotruncus sp. DFI.9.16 | reverse complement strand
GGAGGACGCCGGCGTGTCCGGCTCCTGCCGGATCACCGGCGCGAGCCGGGCGGGCAGGCTCTCCTACCGGGCCCCCGACGGGAGCGGGACCACGCTGGCCGAGACGAAAAAGGAGACGGAGGCGGAGGAGGTTTCCCGCTCCCTCCAGGCGGGGCTCGGCGCGCTGGTGCTCGAGGGCACCGCCACCTCCACCCTCCGGCTCACCG
>NZ_JANFZX010000197.1:0-207 GCF_024461615.1 Anaerotruncus sp. DFI.9.16 | reverse complement strand
ATAAGGCATCATTATCAAAGATAATTAATTATATTAAGAAAAGGACCGACGACATGGATGAAGACCACATTATAACTTTGAATGATGAGAATGGGAACGAAGTAGAATTTGAATTTCTTGACTTAATACCGTATCGCCAGAACGAATAAGTTGTCCTGCTTCCTATTGGAGATTCGGATGGTCAAGTTGTTATTTTGCAGCTGAAAG
>NZ_JANFZX010000196.1:0-208 GCF_024461615.1 Anaerotruncus sp. DFI.9.16 | reverse complement strand
GGGTGAGGGCGCGGCGAACGCCTCGTGTTCCCCGAGCACCGCTTCCACCCCGTCGCGGGTGAGCGCGTAGATCGGCACGACGGCGGAAAACTCGTACTCCTTTGTAAAGTCAAGGATGCGGGGCATCAGCTGCTCCTTGCTGGCGAGGGTGTCGATGTTGTTGACGACGAGGACCGCGGGAATCCGCTGCGCCCGGAAGGAGGCTATG
>NZ_JANFZX010000195.1:0-209 GCF_024461615.1 Anaerotruncus sp. DFI.9.16 | reverse complement strand
TCACTACGGTGACGGCGTTGCCGGAGAACAGCTCGTCGCTCTTCACCGTGTTGCCGTCCAGGTCTTTCCCCTCAAAGGCGGGGAACTTCTGCATACTGCCCTGCTCGGCCATCTTGTCCGCGCCGCTCTGATCGGACGGCATACTCATATCATCGCCCGCGGGCATACTCATATCGCCGTCCATGGATTTCTGCATGATCTCGGGATAC
>NZ_JANFZX010000194.1:0-209 GCF_024461615.1 Anaerotruncus sp. DFI.9.16 | reverse complement strand
CAAGAGTGAAGTCATGGAGATGTGCCACCGGGAGGGGCTTTACCAAATCGACCTCTTGAACGGCAGCAAGGAACGGATAACCGAACGGGAATACTGGGCGGCAAAGAAAGGGCAGCTTGCCCTTGATAAAGAGAACGCTGCCAGAGAAGCCGCCGGACAGCCGACCAAGCCCACCAAGTTTGAAACGGACAAGGCGAAGCTGCGCCGGA
>NZ_JANFZX010000193.1:0-210 GCF_024461615.1 Anaerotruncus sp. DFI.9.16 | reverse complement strand
CGTTGCGCTCCATAATTTCTGCAAACTGGCAGATATGAATCACATTGTATCCGATCTGCGTATGATACTCGTCAATGAAGGTGCAGGGCTTCACTACCATTTCATCCGGGTAGTGAATCTGCACACAGCTGCCATCGTGGATATGAAACAAATGCTTATAATGGCTGTCGATATATCGGATTTCCTTACCATCCGGGTTGTACTCATTTG
>NZ_JANFZX010000192.1:0-210 GCF_024461615.1 Anaerotruncus sp. DFI.9.16 | reverse complement strand
GCCTCCGGTTGGCCTGCGGCCAAAGTCGGCGGCGCCCTGTCACGGATGAGCGAACAAGCCTACAGCATCCCGCCAGCCGCCTAGCCACAGGCGCAACGCCTCTGCCGGCGAGTCTCCGGAACCGTACCGGTAAAGTACGTTTGGGGGAGGCACGACCGCTTTTGCGTGGCGCGCAGCGCCCACGGGGAGGCGGAAAACTGCGCGGCTTCG
>NZ_JANFZX010000191.1:0-212 GCF_024461615.1 Anaerotruncus sp. DFI.9.16 | reverse complement strand
AGAACCTTAGCAGGTCTTGAGATCGGATGCATACCATAGAGATATGGTAAGCCCTTCGGGGCATCCAGACAGGTTGTGCATGGTTGTCGTCAGCTCGTGTCGTGAGATGTTGGGTTAAGTCCCGCATCGAGCGCATCCCTTATTATTAGTTGCTACGCAAGAGCACTATAATGAGACTGCAGTTGACAAAACGGAGGAAGGTGGGGATGACG
>NZ_JANFZX010000190.1:0-212 GCF_024461615.1 Anaerotruncus sp. DFI.9.16 | reverse complement strand
CCGTATTCTTTAGCTTCTGCTGCTGTCATCCAGTAGTCCCGGTCGGAATCTTTTTCTACTTTTTTGTAGGGTTGACCGGAATGTTCGGAGATGATGGTATACAATTCTTTTTTCAGTTTCTGTACTTCTCTGGAAGTGATCTCGATATCCGCAGCCTGGCCTTGTACGCCACTCATCGGTTGGTGGATCATAATCCGGGAATGGGTTAGAGC
>NZ_JANFZX010000019.1:0-49038 GCF_024461615.1 Anaerotruncus sp. DFI.9.16 | reverse complement strand
GGGGGGCGGGCGGGGGGGGGGGGGGGGGGGGGGGGGGCCCCGCCCCCCGCGACCTCTTCTCCGCGCCGCTTGGGAGCGGCGACCTCGATTTCGTCGTGCCGACCTTCGATGGCGTCTCCCCCGACGAGCTGCCCGCCCTCCTTTCGGACTGGCAGGCCCTCTGCGAAGCCAAAGACGCCGCCTACTACCCGCTGCACGGCGCGGACGACGCGTCCGCCTTTTCCCACGGGATCGACAACAGCCTCTGGCTGGAACGGCAGTCGGGCGCGGGCGGCATCGTGATCAGCAACTACAGCGCCCTCGACACCGAGTCGCGCACCGCGGCCTATACGCTCTTTGCCGCCTTCAGCCAGAAGGAGCCCGCAGGCATGCCCGACCTCAGCTACCAGAAGACCCTGACGATCGGGCGGCCGGCCGAGCCGGTGACCGCCGACCCCTCTTGGGGGACCTACTACATCATGGGCACCTCCGACCCCGCCCAGCCTCTCCTCTTTGAGGGACGCGAGCTGGAACGCTCGTCCGAAGGGCTGTGGGGCGTCCTTGTCGACGTGGCCTACGGCTCCAACACCTACACCTTCACGCAGGGCGGGATCAGCAGGACGGCCGCGATCACCCGCAGTTACCCGTCCGAGACGACCACGATCTCCACCATCGTCAAATCAAGCGCCTATCCCGCCAACTCGGAGGCGGTGCTCGCCGGGCAGCTCCTGAAGCTCTCCTGCACCGCGCCGGGCGGCGGCACGGTGACCGCCGCGGTGGGCGGGCTCACCGCCACCCTCCAGCCGGTCGCGGCGGTGCAAAACGGCGTCGCCGTCACCTACCAGGCCACCCTCGACGTCTCCTCCCTCGCCCTGTCCGGGCAGGTCAAGAACATCGGCCCCGTCACCTACCGCCTCAACTACGCGGGCCTCAATTCGAGCCAGCAGACCGCCGGGGAGGTCTATGTCGCGGGCGAGGGGGCGGTCCCCGTCGCGCGGATGAAGACCTTCATCGTCCCCGTCAACAAAAACGCGGCGGACGACGGGCAGTACCTCACCATCCTCAAGAAGGACTGCGTCGACTACATCACCGAAAACGCGGGCGGCGGCTACTACCGCCTCTCCTCGGGCGGCTATGTGCTCAAATCCGCCGTCGACGTCGACGAGGGCGCGGCCACCGCGCAGAGCGCCGTCGCCTCGATCGCGATGGCCAAGGCCCCCAAGGGGGAAAAGCTGACGATCGGCGGCACCGCGCGCCCCGCCTTCACCGGGAGCATGGACGAGGATTCGGTGACCGTCACCTTCCACCACCTCGAAGGCTTTGAAAAGATGAACACCTCGATGCTCGAGAGCACCCTCTGCTCGTCGGTCGAATCGTCGATCAGCGACGACGGCGCCGTGACCCTCACCTTCCATCTGAACGAAGGGGTGCGCCTGAGCGGCTGGGACGTCCAGTTCGACGGGAACGACACGGTCGTCTACCTGCGCGAGCGGCCCGCGTTCGACCGCCTGAGCGCCACCCCCCTCTCGGACGTGACCGTCGTGCTCGACCCGGGCCACGGCGGCACCGATCCGGGCGCGGCGGGCGTGGCGGGCGACGGCGGCCCGTGGGAGAAGACCCTCAACCTCGCCAACGCCTACGCGGCCCAGAGCCGCCTGGAAGCGCTCGGCGCGACGGTCCACGTGCTGCACAGCGACGAGACAATGACCCTCAATGAGCGCATGGAGCTCTCCCAGCAGTTCGACGCGGACCTCTTCATCTCCTGCCACCACAATTCCCTCGGCGTGACCGCCGATTCGGTCGGCGTCTCCGGCATCGAGGTCTACTACTGGAACGACCAGTCGCAGCGCCTTGCCGAGCTCGCGGGCCAGAGCCTCGCGGAGGACAGCGGGCGCAGGCTGCGTTCGGTCGAACGCTCCTACTACCGCGTCACGATGATGACCGCCTGCCCCTCCATCCTGCTGGAATCCGGCTTCATCACCAATCCCGCCGAGTACCAGCAGATCTGCGACGCGTTCGCGATGTACCGCTACGGCAGCGCGGTCGCGGACGCGGTCGTCCAGTACTTCGCCTCCTGAACGTATCAAAAAGCGCCCGGCCTCAACGGCCGGGCGCTTTTTTCACCCCTCCACGGGGAAGTCCTCCGAATGGAAGCTGCTGTAGTACCGCCCCGAAAACGCGGTGAAGTGCAGGACGCAGTAGTCGGGATCGTCCACCCCGCCGGGATAGTACCGCTCGTCCCCCTCCCGCCAGATCTCCCGCCGGATCTCCGGGCTTGTAAGCACCTCCATATGCCCCTTGAGCATCACCCCGCGGAAGAACCGGCGGTCGCAGAAGTAGGCACACGCCTTTGGATTTTCCCGGTAGTGGGCGGCGCGCATCGAGGAGGTGTTGGAGGTGAACCACAGCTCGCGGACACCCTCGCGGCGGCGGGGCGGGAGCATCGCCTTCATCTCGGGGAAGCCCTCGCCGTCGACCGAGCCGATGTAGGAGACGCCCGCGCGGTCGATGAGGTTGCCGACCGTCTGGACGGGATCACGCATCATACCGCCGTCTCCTCCCAGCCCTTGCAGACGTCGACCCAGCCCGCCGCGCCGGAATAGTCCTCCAGCTCGGCACAGGTGAGCTCGATGGCGGAATTGCCGCTGCCCGCCGCCGGGAAGACGGTTTCAAACCGCTTCATCGACACGTCCAGGTAGGTCTTTACAGCTTCGTTCTCGATCGCGAAGGGGCAGACGCCGCCGACCGCGTGCCCGGTGAGGGCGAGCGCGTCCTCGGGCGGGAGCATCGACGCCTTCATGGAGAACTGGTCCTTAAACTTGCGGTTGTCGATGCGCGCGTCGCCCGCCATGACGACCAGGACGCAACCCTCCGGGCTCTTGAAGGAGAGGGTCTTGGCGATGCGCGCCGGGATGACGCCGACCGCCTGCGCGGCCAGCTCGACGGTGGCGCTTGAAACCGGGAACTCCAGGACGTCCCCGCCGCGCCCGCGCGCGGCAAAGAACGCCCGTACCTTTTCGATGGACATTTGCACATTCCTCCAAAAAAGGTTGGGCGGAAAAATTTCCGCCCAACCGGCTGATGCTGTTTTCGCGCGTCCGCCCTTCCGCTCCCCATCGCACGGGCCGCGTGCACGGACAGGCGGCGCCGCGCCTGATAAAAGTTTTCGCCAGGCCTTTTTCAAAAGGCCGACAAAAAAATGCCCGTAACTCCAAAAATGCCCGTAACCCTAATACACGTCCTCGCCGCTGAGGATGGGGATGCCGTGGTCGCGCAGGACCTTTTCGGCGGCGTCGTTGTCGGCGACGCGCAGGATGACGTAGGCGGTCTTCTCGGCGTGGCTGACGAAGGCGTACATATACTCCACGTCCATACCCGCCTCGCGCAGGATGTCGAGCGCCTCCGCGAGACCGCCGGGGCGGTCCTCGATGCCGACGCCGATGACGCTCGTCTGGGAGACGGTGAAGCCCTGCTCCTTGAGGGCGCTTTCGGCGCGGGAGGGATGGTCGACAATCAGGCGCAGGATACCGAAATTGGTGGTGTCGGCGATCGAGAGGGCGCGGATGTTGATCTCCCGGCCGCTGAGGACGTCGGTGATCTCCGAAAGCCTGCCCGGCTGGTTCTCGACAAAGACGGAAAGCTGCTTGATAACCATATTACACACCCATTCTGCCGCTGTGCCGGCGTTAGTTTGACGATAATGCCCAAAAATCCGGGAAGAAGCTTCCCTTTCTTATGCCAATTATATCATACCAGATGGCGTTTGTCGATAACGCGTTTCGCCTTTCCTTCGCTGCGCTCGATCGTTTTGGGTGAGACGAGGTGCACGTGGACGGCGAGCCCGAGCATCGACTTGAAGCCGTCGACGAGCTGTTTCTCGCGGCGGGAGATGTCCTTGACGGTGTCGCCGAACATCGCGCCCGTCATCTCGACGTAGACGTCGAGGGTGTCGCTGTTCTTGACGCGGTCGACGACGATCTGGTAGTTGGCCGGATAGCCGTGGTTCATGAGCACCGTCTCGATCTGGGACGGGAAGACGTTGACGCCGCGGATGATGAGCATGTCGTCGCTGCGGCCCATCGGCTTGGACATCTTGACGTGGGTGCGTCCGCAGGAGCAGGGCTCGCGGGTGAGCACGCAGATGTCGCGGGTGCGGTAGCGGAGCATCGGGAAGGCCTTCTTGGTGATGCTCGTGAAGACGAGCTCGCCCTTGGAGCCCTCGGGGAGCACCTCGCCGGTGTCGGGGTCGATGATCTCGGCGATGAAGTGGTCCTCGTTGATGTGCATGCCCGTCTGCTCGGCGCACTCGAAGGAGACGCCGGGGCCGGAGAGCTCGGTGAGGCCGTAGATGTCATACGCCCTGATGCCGAGCTTCTTTTCGATGTCGCGGCGCATCTCCTGGGTCCACGCCTCGGCGCCGAAGATGCCCGCCTTGAGCGGAATCTCCTCCGGCCCGATGCCCATCTCCTCGAACGTCTCGCCGATGAAGGCGGCGTAGGAGGGGGTGCAGCAGAGGATGGTGGCGCCCAGGTCCTGGATGAACTGGATCTGCCGCGCGGTGTTGCCGGAGGACATGGGCAGCGTGAGGCACCCCACCTTGTGGGAGCCGCCGTTGAGGCCGGGGCCGCCAGTGAAGAGGCCGTAGCCGTAGGAGACCTGCACCACGTCGCTGCGGGTGCCGCCCGCGGCCACGATCGCGCGGGCGCAGCAGTCCTCCCACAGGTCGATGTCGTCCTGGGTGTAGAAGGCGACGACCCGCTTGCCGGTGGTGCCGCTCGTCGACTGGATGCGCACCGCGTCCTCGCGCGGAACGGCGAGCAGTCCGTAGGGGTAGGCGTCGCGCAGGTCCGCCTTGGTCAAAAAGGGCAACTTGCAAAGGTCGTCAACGGATTTGATGTCCGAGGGCTTGATCCCCTTCTCGTCCATCTTCCTGCGGTAGAACTCCACGTTTTTGTAGGCGTGTTCGACCGTTTCGACGAGGCGCTCGTCCTGCCAGGCTCTGATCTGCTCGCGGGAGGCGCACTCGATTTCGGGCTGGTAGTAGTTTGGCAAAGGAATCCATTCCTTTCTGTCATTAAGATTGGGATCACGCGGTATGGTTCCGGCCGAGCGCGAACGCGCGGCGGTTGAGCTCCAGGAATTTCGCGGGCACGCAGGCCTCGAGCGACGCCTGCCACGCCTCCTCGGGGATGTCGAGCAGGGTGGAGAGCACCCCCATCAGCACGACGTTGACCGCCTTGGCGCTGCCGGCCTGTTCGGCCAGCGAGAGGGCGTCGATCGCCAGCAGGTTCGCGCCGGTGGCGGCGAGCTTTTCGAGGATGCCGTCGGGATATTGGGCCGCGCCGGTGATGACCGGCATCGGGTCGATGCGCTGGTCGTTGACGATGAGCCGTCCGCCCTCCTTCAGGTAGGGCAGCCAGCGGGCGGCCTCGAGCCGCTCAAAGGAGACGATCGCGTCGGCCTCCCCCTCGGAGACGATGGGGGAATAGACCTTGTCGCCGTAGCGCACATAGGTGACGACGGAACCGCCGCGCTGGCTCATGCCGTGCACCTCGGAGACCTTGACGTCGAACCCGCGCGAGAGCAGCACGTTGCCGAGCAGCTTGGAGGCGAGCAGCGAGCCCTGCCCGCCGACCCCCACGATCATGACGCTTTTTACGTTTGCCATCAGCCCTGCACCTCCGCGGAAGATTTCAGCGCGCCGAACGCGCACATTTTTTCACACAGCCCGCAGCCGACGCAGAGGGTCTGGTCGACGGTGACGTGGCCCTCCGCCGCGCTGATGGCGGGGCAGCCGATCCTCATGCAGGCCTTGCAGTTTTTGCACTTCTCCACGTCCACGGTGAGCGGCGGGTTGTGCTTCACATATTTGAGCAGCGCGCAGGGCCGCCGGGTGACGATCACCGACGGCTCGTCGGCGGCGAGCTCCTCCTTGATGACCGCCTCGAGCTCGCGAAGCTCGTTCGGGTCGACGACGCGCACCCGCCTGACACCCGCCGCCTCGCAGATCTTCTCGATCGAAACCTGCGGGGTGGGCTGGTTTTTGAGCGTGAGGCCGGTCGTCGGGTTCTGCTGGTGGCCGGTCATGCCGGTGATCGAGTTGTCCAGCACGATCACCGTCGAGTTGCCGCGGTTATAGGTGATGTCGATGAGCCCGGTGATGCCCGAGTGCATGAAGGTGCTGTCGCCGATGACCGCGACGGATTTTTTGGCCGAGTCGCCGCCGCGCGCGGTGTTGAAGCCGTGCAGCCCGGAGATCGACGCGCCCATGCAGACGGTCGTGTCGAGCGCCCCGAGCGGGGGCAGCGCGCCGAGGGTGTAGCAGCCGATGTCGCCGCTGACCATCACGCCGAGCTTGTGCAGCGTGTAGAAGAGGCCGCGGTGAGGGCAGCCGGGGCAGAGCACGGGCGGGCGCACGGGCACCGCCTCGCCGAAGGAGAGCCCGCCGGGGACCTCCCCGCCGAACGCCTTGGCGACCATCCGCTGGGAATACTCCCCGCAGAGGCCGAGGCGGTCCTTGCCGCCGTCGACCCGCACGCCGTTCGCGCGGCAGAAGGTCTCGATGACCGGGTCGTGCTCCTCGACCACGTAGAGGGTCTTCACCTTCGCGGCGAAATCCCGGATGAGCTTCGCGGGCAGCGGGTTCACAAGCCCGAGCTTGAGGACGCTCGCGGCGGGGAACGCCTCCTTCACATACTGGTAGCAGGTGCCCGAGGTGATGAAGCCGACCTCCGCGTCCCCCATCTCCACCCGGTTGAGCGGGGTGGTCTCGGCAAACTCCGCGAGCTTTTTCATCCGTTCCTCGACAAAGACATGCCGCCCGACCGCATTGGCGGGCATCATGACGTACTTTTTCGGGTTCTTTTCATACACCTTCAGCGGGTATTCGGTACGCTCCTTCGGCTCCACGATGCTCTGGGAGTGGGCGATGCGGGTGCAGGTGCGGAAAATGACCGGCGTGTCGAACGTCTCGGAGATCTCGTACGCCGCCGCCACGAGGTCGATGCAGTCCTTTGAATCGGCGGGCTCGACCATCGGCAGCTTGGCCGCGATCGCGTAGTGGCGGGAATCCTGCTCGTTCTGGGAGGAATGCATGCCCGGGTCGTCCGCCACGCCGATGACCATGCCGGCGTTCACGCCGGTGTAGGAGGCGGTAAAGAGCGGATCGGCCGCGACGTTGAGGCCCACGTGCTTCATCGCGCAGAAGGAGCGCGCGCCGCCGATGGCCGCGCCGAGCGTCGCCTCCATGGCGACCTTCTCGTTGGGGGCCCACTCGGCGTAGATCTCGTCGTACTCGCTCGCGTACTCGGAGATCTCGGTGGAAGGGGTGCCGGGATAGCTCGAGACGAACCGGCAGCCTGCCTCGAAGAGTCCTCTGGCAACCGCCTGGTTGCCAAGCATCAGCTGTTTCATATATGTACTCCTTTAATGAATTACTTATTCAGCGCAGATCGACGACCCGCTTGGCCTTGCCCTGGAACCGCTCGATCGTCTTGGGCTGGACGAGGGTGACCTTCGCGTCGATGCCCAGAACGGTGCGCAGTTTGGCGTGGATCGTCTCCTGGAGCTTTTCGAGGTCGGACCACCGCTCGAGCAGCGAGCCGTCGATCAATTCGACCTTGACCTCGAGCGTGTCGGTGTAGCCCTCATGCCGCACATAGAGCATGTAGTGCGGGCTGATCTGGCTCATCGGCATGAGCACGCTCTCGATCTGGGAGGGGAACACGTTGACGCCCTTGACCTTGATCATGTCGTCGCTGCGGCCCATGATCTTGTCCATGCGGGCGGTCGTGCGGCCGCATTTGCAGGGGGCGTAGGTCACGCGGGAGAGGTCGCGGGTGCGGTAGCGCAGCAGAGGCAGCGCCTCCTTGGTCAGCGTTGTGATGACCAGCTCGCCAACCTCGCCCTCCGCCTTTTCCTCGAGGGTGTCGGGGTCGACCACCTCGGTGAAGAAGTGGTCCTCGTTGATATGTAAGCCGTCGCGGAATTCGCATTCGCCCGAGACGCCCGGGCCGATGAGCTCGCTCATGCCGTAGTTGTCGGTGGCGAAGAGTCCGAG
This sequence comes from Anaerotruncus sp. DFI.9.16, assembly GCF_024461615.1. Taxonomy (NCBI): domain Bacteria; kingdom Bacillati; phylum Bacillota; class Clostridia; order Eubacteriales; family Oscillospiraceae; genus Anaerotruncus; species Anaerotruncus sp. DFI.9.16. Next base: position 41,000 of record NZ_JANFZX010000019.1, on the reverse strand, counting down.
CTTCTGCTCGATCTTCGCCCGCATCTCGGGGGTGCTGCCCTCCGAGCCGAAGAGGCCGATGCGCAGCTTGAAATCATCCGGCCCGTAGCCGAGCTCGGCGGCCAGCTCCCCGAGGTATAGCGCATAGGTGGGGGTGGCGATCAGCGTCGTGGTGCCGAAATCCTTCATCAGCATGATCTGCTTTTCCGAATTGCCGGAGGAGGAGGGCACGACCGAGGCGCCCAGCCGCTCGAGGCCGTAGTGCAGGCCGAGCGCGCCGGTGAAGAGGCCGTAGCCGAAGCAGATCTGCGCGATGTCCTCGTCGTTCACGCCCGCGGCGGCGATGAGGCGCGCCATGATCTCGCTCCACATGTCGAGGTCGTTTTTCGTGTATCCGACGACGGTGGGCTTGCCGGTGGTGCCGCTCGAAGCGTGGATGCGCACGACCTTTTTCTGCGGCACCGCGAAGAGGCCGAAGGGGTAGTTGTCGCGCAGGTCGTCCTTGGTCGTCGGCGGGATATACTTGATGTCGGAGAGGGCTTTGAATTTGTCGGGGTCGAACCCGGCCGCGTCAAACCGATCGTGGTAGAGCTTCACGTTGTCGTAGCAGTATCGCACAATGTGCTTCATCCGCTCCAGCTGGAGCGCCTCTATCTGCTTTCGCGGCATCGTTTCGGCTTGCCGGTTGTAGATCATGATTACCTTCACTCCGTTTCCTTTTGCGGCGTCGCCGCCGGGCGCTTTAACGCATTTATTCGTTAAACCCTATTGCTTTATCATACTGCGATCCGCTTCCAAAATCAAGCCTTCCGCCATCTTTTTTTCACTTCTTTCCCCGCCGGGCGGACATTTTTCCCCAAAATGCCGCCCCGGCGGCCGGGCCCCCGGCGGTTTTCCCGCCAGCGGCGGGAAACTTTTTCCCCGGCGGGAATAATTTTCATCCGACGACCCACGCTAGGAATAAGAAATCGAAGGAGCGTGGTCATATGGAAACAGTCGTCAATCGGGCGGTCCGCCGCGCGGGGGTGAAAAAGCCGTGAGCGAATCCATCTGGAGCAAAACCGCCGGGCTGCCGGAACGACCCGCGCTCGCGGGCGGCCTCGACGTGGACGCGGCCGTCATCGGCGGCGGGATGGCGGGCGTGCTGACCGCGCATTTCCTGAAGGCGGCGGGGCTGCGCACCGTGCTGCTGGAGGCCTCGCGCGTGGGCGGCGGGCAGACGAAAAACACCACCGCCAAGATCACCAGCCAGCACGGGCTGATCTACCACCGGCTGATCGAGCGGTCGGGGGAGGAGCCGGCGCGGCAATACGCCGACGCCAACCAGCGCGCCGTCGCGGAATACCGGCGGATGGTCCGGGAGCTCGGGATCGACTGCGATTTCACCGAGGCCCCGGCGTACCTCTATTCCACCGCCGAGCGGGAGCCGCTGGCGCGGGAGTTCGAGGCGGCGAAAGCGCTCGGCATCGGCGCTGCCTACGGTTCCCAAACGGAGCTCCCCTTCCCCGTGGCCGCCGCCCTGCGCTTCGACGGGCAGGCGCGGTTCCATCCGCTCAGGTTCCTGCGCGCCGTCGCCGGGCCGCTCGAAATCTACGAAGGGACCCCCGTGCGCTCCGTGGAGGGCAACCGGATCTTCACCGACCGCGGCGAAGTGACAGCGGCAAAGATCGTGTTTGCCTGCCACTACCCCTTTCTGAACGCGCCCGGCTACTACTTCATGCGGATGCACCAGGAGCGCAGCTATGTCCTCGCGCTCAAAAACGCGTCCAAACTCACCGGGATGTACCTCGGCGTCGACGCGGACGGCCTCTCCTTCCGGCCGCAGGGGGACCTGCTGCTGCTCGGCGGCGGGAACCACCGCACCGGCGAAAACTCCGCGGGCGGGCAGTACCAAAGGCTGCGGGAAGCGGCGAAAACCTACTGGCCCGAGAGCGCCGAGGCGGCGGCGTGGAGCGCCCAGGACTGCATGACGCTGGACGGGGTGCCCTATATCGGCCGGTACTCCGCCCCGACGCCCGACTGGTACGTGGCGACCGGCTTCCAAAAGTGGGGCATGACCTCCTCCATGGTGTCCGCCCTTTTGATCACCGGCCTGATCACAGAGGGGAAAAGCCCCTGGGAGCAGGTGTTCACACCCCAGCGGTTCAACCCCTCCGCCTCCGCCAGGACGCTGATGCGGGACACCGCCCAGGCCGCGAAGGGGCTGGCGCGCAAATTCCTCACGCCGCCGCGGGAGGATATCGAGGCGCTGCCCCGCGGGCACGGGGGCGTGGTGGAGTACGACGGCGAAAAGGTCGGGGTCTATAAGGATGAGAACGGCGAAGCGTTCATCGTATCGGTCCGCTGTCCCCATCTGGGCTGCCAGCTGGAGTGGAACCCGGACGAGAAGAGCTGGGACTGTCCCTGCCACGGCTCCCGGTTCGACTTCCGCGGCCGCCTCATCGATAACCCGGCGCAGGAGGGGCTGGAGGGGGAATGATCCCCCTCCGGCTTTTTTTGCTTCTTTCGCGCCCTTTCCTGACAAGGCGCGCCCCTCTCCCGCATAAGCTGTTGGTAAGAACTATCCAGCAAGGAGGGGTCCCATTGGATGAAAACGGCACAATCCGCGTCCGTGTTTTTACGGGCCGGGCACAGATTCCGCTGGAGGACGCCACGGTGGCGATCACCCAAAAATCCCCGGACGGCAGGCACCGCCTGATCGCCGTCCGCGTCACGGGGGAAAGCGGGGAGATCGACCCGGTCGCCATCCCCGCCCCCGCCGCGGCGGACAGCACCTCGCCGGGCGCCGCGGAAGCGCCCTTTTCCGTCTGCGACGTATGGGCGGAGCATCCGCTCTACGAGCTTTTGACGGTGGAGGACGTCCAGATTTTCGCGGGGGTCGAGACGCTCCAGGAGATGAAGCTGATCCCGCTTCCGGAGAACACGGCGCCCCGGGACGCGGCGGGCGAAGTGCGCGTCACCCCCCAAGACCTGTAAAGGAGGCTTCCCCATGCCAATCACCGTCATTCCCTATATCCCGGAGTATATCACCGTCCATCTCGGGCCCCCCGGCTCCGGCGCGGAGAACGTCACCGTCTCCTTCCCCGACTATATCAAGAACGTGGCTTCCAGCGAGATCTATCCCACCTGGGAGCCAGCCGCCCTGCGCGCGAACATCCTGGCGCAGATCTCCTTCGCGCTCAACCGGGTCTACACGGAATACTATCCCAGCCGGGGCTACTCGTTCCACATCACGAACAGCACCGCCACCGACCAGAAATTCATCTACGGCCGGAACATCTTCGACAACATCGAGCAGATCGTCGACGACATCTTCAATACATACATTCGGCGGATCGGCTACGTGGAGCCGCTGGCCGCGAAATTCTGCAACGGCACGACCACCACCTGCGACGGGCTTTCCCAGTGGGGCAGCCAATACCTGGCGCAGGACGGTTACGACTCCATGCAAATCCTGCGAACCTATTACGGCGACGGCATCGAGCTGGTGCCCGACGCCCCCGTGCAGGGCGTGCGCGCCTCCTACCCCGGCTCCCCCCTGCGGCAGGGCTCCGCCGGCGAGGCCGTGGTGGTCGTCCAGACCTCCCTCAACCGCATCTCCCAGGACTACCCCGCCATCCCCAAGATCTGGCCGGTGGACGGGATTTTCGGCCCCGCCACGGAAAACGCCGTGAAGCGGTTCCAGAGCATCTTCAACCTGACCGCCGACGGGGTGGTCGGCAGGGCCACCTGGTATAAGCTGGTGCTCCTCTACGTCGGCGTAAAGGACCTCGCCGAGCTCGTGAGCGAGGGGCAGACCTTCTATAACGTCTCCTTCCAGTATCCCGGCGAGTCGCGGGAGCGGTCCTCCGGCGACGGCGTCGTCGCCCTTCAGTTCATGCTCGCCGTCCTGTCCGAGTTTTACGACGACCTCCCCTTCCTCCCGGTGGACGGCGTCTTCGGCCCGAGAACCAGGCAGGCGGTCACGGCGTTCCAGCAGATGGCCGGCCTGCCGCAGACGGGCGTCGCCGATGAAACGACCTGGGACGCGATCTATGAGGCCTACGCGGGGGCGGCCTCCGCCATCCTCAGCGACGGGATCCGCTTCCCCACGGAGCTTTCCGACAGCGCCGCGCGGGAGGAGTTCGAGACCTACGCCCTCTCGACCCGCCTGACCCAATTCCCCGGATACCCGCTCTCTCTGGGCAGCCGGGACCGGAAAGGGGGCGCCGCCTGATGCTTCCGGAACGTTTTCTGCTCGGGCGTCCCGTCCGGAGCCTCCAAACCATGCTGCGCGCCATTTCGCGTTCTTACCCCTTCCTGCCCCGGCTCGTTCCCGACGGCATCTTCGAGGAACGGACGGAGCAGGCGGTCGTCCTTTTCCAGCAGAACTTCGGCCTGCCGCCCACCGGCACGGTCGACAACGACACCTGGGACGCCGTCGCGTCCGTCTACCGCGGCGTCGTCGCGCGCACGCGCCTGCCGCGGAGCGCGGACGTCTACCCCTCCCCCTCCTTCCGGGTGGAGCCGGGCGGGGAGACGCTGCATCTGCTGGTCGTCCAGTCGATGTTCAAATCCCTCTCCCACGTTTTGGATGAGGTGCAGGACGCGGAGGTCGACGGCCGGCACGTGGACGGCGCCGCGGCCAACACCCTCTGGCTGCAAAGCAGGGGAAACCTGGAGGAGTCCGGGGTCTTCGACAACCTCTCCTGGGACCTGCTCACCCGGCTTTACGCGATCTTCATCACCCGGAACCGGAGAGTCGAATGACCGCGGCGTTCTTTCTGCGGACGACTCAGGCCATCACAGAAAAAAGAGCGGCACGGGCGCACGCCCGCGCCGCTCTTTTTCGTCTGATCCGGCGCCTCCGGGCGAAAAACCGGTCCGCCCGGTGCGGACAGTCCTCCGCGTGGAAGCGTCCGGGCCCGCGCTTTGCCGGCGCAAAAGCGGAGCCCGGGCACGGTTTACGCAAACAAGGCCTTTTTGAATCACAAATCCATAACGTTATTTCGTGGAATTCATAGTTTATTAAACAAATTCACGGCCTTTTCGTGTAAAATAAGAGAGTTCAGAAAGTTCTGTGAAAATTGCCGGAAAATCCGCGCCCCGGGCGCGGATCGCACGTTTTTTACAAGGATTCCCCGGTTTTGCCCATCGCGGACAGGGTGAAAAAACCTGCCGTTCCGCGGAAAATCTTCACCCGATCGGGAGACACTAATGTTTGGTTACATCAAGCCCTTCAAAGGCATGCTGCGGGTCTGCGAGTACGAAACCTATAAGGCGGTCTACTGCGGACTCTGCAAACAGCTCGGCCGGGAGTACGGCCCCTTCGCCCGGCTGACCCTCAGCTACGACTTCACCTTCCTCGCGCTGCTCGACCTGTCCCTCTCGGGAGAACACCTCGCCTTCGCCCCCGGGCGCTGCATGCTCAACCCGCTCAGAAAAATCCCCTGCTGCCCCAGCTGCGGGCAGCTCGACTTTTCCTCGGGCGTCGCGATGATCATGCTCTATTACAAGGTGCTCGACAACTACCGCGACGGCGGCTTCGGCTCCCGGCTGGGCGCGGCGCTCGCCACGCCCTTCGCGCGGCACGCCTACAAAAAGGCGGCCGACCGCTTCCCCGGTGTGGCGCAGATCATCTATGAGACGATCAGCAAGCAGAGCGCGCTCGAGGACGAACAGTGCGACAGCGTCGACCGCGCCTGCGAGCCCTCCGCGCTCGCCCTCTCGGGCATCTGCGGCCTGCTCACCAACGACAGCACCCAGAAGCGGGTGCTCGAACGGTTCGGCTACCTGCTCGGCCGGTACGTCTATCTGGCCGACGCGCTCGATGACCTCGAGGAGGACGCCCGCCGCCACAGCTACAACCCCTTCCTGCTGCGGGAGAAGACGCCTTCCCCCACGCCCGAACAGCTCGCCTCCATCCGCGAAAACGCCAAGGGCTCCCTCTTTTTGACGATCGGGGAGATCATCAAGGCGTACGAGCTGATCGGCCTGCACGACTATAAGCCGATCCTGGACAACGTCATCCACCTCGGCCTGCGTGATACCGTCGAACGAATCTTGCTGCCAAAGGAGACTGAAAACCGATGACAGATCCGTATAAGGTCTTAGGGATCTCCCCCAACGCCACCGACGAACAGGTGAAGGCCGCATACCGGGAGCTTGCCAAAAAGTATCACCCGGACAACTATGCGAACAACCCCCTGTCCGACCTGGCCGAGGAGAAGATGCAGGAGATCAACCAGGCATACGACGCGATCGTCGCGCAGCGCCGGGCGGGCGGACAGTCCGGCAGCTATTCGGGCGGCGCCTATGCGCAGGGCGCTTCCCAGTTCGCGGACATCCGACGCATGATCAATTCCGGACGGCTGGCCGAGGCGCAGGAGCTCCTCGACGGCGTGGCCGCCGCCAGCCGCGACGCGGAGTGGTACTTCCTCAAGGGCAGCATCTACTATTCGCGCGGATGGCTCGACGACGCGCTCCAGAGCTTCCAGAAGGCCTGCCAGATGAACCCCCAGAACAGCGAGTATTCCGCCGCCTACAATCAGCTGCTCTGGCAGCGGCAGAACGGCCGCCCCCAGTACGGCGGCGGCTCCTACCAGACCGGCTCCGTCGGCGGGTGCAGCTGCTGCGACATCTGCGCCGCCATGTACTGCGCCAACTGCTGCATGGACTGCTGCGGCAACAGCTGCTTCTGAGCCGCCCGCCGTCCCTCGCGCTTTCCGGGCGCCGCAGGCCCGCATCAGAACCATCGGAGGCGTCCGTCTATGAAAAAAAGTACCCAGGTGGCGATCGGCGGCCTCTCCGCCGCCCTCTGTCTGCTGATGATGTTCATGACCGGCCTGATCCCCTTTTCCTCCTACGTCTTCCCCGCGATGGCCGGCATCGTCCTCATCGCCGTCGAGGAGGAGAACGGCACCAAGACCGCCATGCTTGTCTACGTTGCCGTCTCGGTGCTCGCCATGTTCATCGTCCCCGACCAGGAGGCCAAGGTCCTCTTCGTCATGCTGCTCGGCTACTACCCCATGCTCAAGTCCCGTCTCGAACGCGCCCCCCGGCCCATCGCCTATCTGCTCAAATTCCTGCTCTTCAACGGCGTCATCGTCGCCTTCTACTATGTGATGCTCTACGTCTTCGGTATCCCCGACATGCTCGAGGGCTGGGGCGACTTCGGGAAGTATACCATCGTCGTCGCCCTCGCCTTGGTCAACTTCACCCTCTTTATGTACGATTTTCTGCTCTCCCAGGTGCTGCGCATCTACCGCGGCTGGTTCCGCCCAAAGATCCTGCGCAAGATCACCTGACGGGCTTGATTCTTCCCCGCGCGGCGGGGATTTTTTCGAGGTGATTGCTTATGCTGCGACAGCGTTCCCGTCCCCATACCGCGCTTGTGCTGGTGCTCTCCATCCTCTGCGCCATCCTCATCGCGCTGGGGCTTTTCCTCTTCCTTCGCAACCTGAACGGTTCTTCCGGCGAAGTCAAAAGCGCCTTCCGGGTGGAGGGGCTCGACCCCGCCGCCCAGACGGGCACCCCGCCCGGCGCGCCCTGGAATGAAAAATCCCCCGGTGAAAACCTCTTCGGATACCGCGTCAGCTCCACCGTCACCTTCCAGTCGGACGGCACGGGCGGCGGGCTCAACGTGCAGAACCCCGCGTTCAACGAATACCTTATGGTCGTCGAGCTGACCGCGGACGGGGACGAGAGCGTCCTCTACCGCTCCCAGTACATCGCCCCCAACCAGTACATATCCCAGGTCGACCTCCGTGAGCCGCTCGCCCCGGGCGAGCACGAGGGCACCGTCTATCTCAGCGCGGTCGACCCCAAGACGCTCGACGTCGTCGGGGTGCTCGAAAATCCCATCCTCATCAAAGTGAAGTGAGAAACAAAAGGAACCGGCCGCAGGGCCGGTTCCTTTTTGGTTTGCCGCTCCTCGAGCGGCGGAGCTTGCCGTCTGCCCGCCGGTAGGGGCGTTCTTAGGTTTGCCGCTCATCGAGCAGCGGAGCTTGCCGGTGGTCGACCGGCGGCGCTTCTTAGATTTGCCGCTCGTGAGCGGCGGAGCTTGTCGGTAGTCGACCGACAGCGAGTGACTTTCTTTACGTCAAAGAAAGTCACCAAAGAAGGACGCCAAAGGACCCTCCGCCGGGTCCTTTGGAATCCCCGGGAGACGCCTTGCCAGTACCCGCCGGTTACCGTCACTCCCCACAGGTACACTAGCTGAGGGCTCAATTCAGGTTGCGGGCGCTCCCAACCGCCGTATCTCCCCGGGTGCACCTGTAAGAGCGTTCCTGAGGCTCTCGGGAAGAGGCGTTGCGCCTGCGGCGCGGCGGCTGACGGGCTGCTGTAGACTGGTACTTCGATCCGTCATACGGGGACGCGACTTTCTGGGCCAAAGGCCCATTTGTCGCGGCGTGGGGGTCAAGGGGGCGCAGCCCCCTGCGGCTTCTTTCCCCCATTTCTTGTCCGTACAAGAAATGGGGCCGCCCGCCGGGGCGGGACCCGGCAACTACACCTATCGGCGGTTGAGGAAGAACAGTCCGGCTACGCAGAGCACGATACCGATCAGCTGGTTGTGGGAGAGCTTCTCGCTGAAAAAGAGCAGTCCCACAAAGAGCAGGATGACGGCGAGCGCAATGTTGGCGACGAGGGAACAGACGCTGATGTTCCAGCCTGCGCGGTAGGCGTAGATATAGCCGAGCTCCAGCCCGACGATCGACGCGCCGAGCGCGGCGCTCGTCCAGTTGATCGAGCGGAAGGCGGCCGCCGAATCCCCCTGCGCGGTCACGAGCAGCATCCCGAAGGAGACCGCGCCCGCGGTCAGGTAGGTGATCACGAGCGCGGCGAACGGGTTCGCACCCGCCGGCATCGTCTTGGTGAAGAGGTTGTAGAGCACGTTGGAGGCCACGATCATGACAATCGGGACGAGTAGGTTCATCGATATCACTCCTTATCCTGTCCTGCCGCGCGGATGGTCGCGCCGCCCACCACGCGTTCCCCGTCGTAAAAGACCACGGCCTGTCCCGGCGTGATCGCGCGCTGCGGGGAATCGAACCGCACCCGCACCTCCCCCTCTCCGAGGGGATAGACAGTGGCCGGGGCGGGGGTGTGCGCGTAGCGGATTTTGGCCCGCACCGAAAGCGGCCCGCCGAGCGCGCCGCCCGAAATGAGCCGCAGCCCGTCCGCGAACAGCGTGTCGCGGAAGACCGCCGACTCGTCCGACAGGGTGACAGTGTTGTGCTCCGGATCAAGGCGGCTCACATAACGGTGGGTTCCGAAGGCGACCCCAAGCCCCTTGCGCTGCCCGATCGTATAGTGCAGCACCCCCCGGTGCCGTCCGATCACGTTGCCCGCGTCGTCAAGGTAATCCCCCTCCTCGGGGGGCTTTCCGGTGTGCCGGGCGATGAAGGAGACATAGTCGCCGTCCGGCACGAAGCAGATGTCCTGGCTGTCCGATTTGGACTGCACCGGCAGCCCCGCTTTCGCGGCCAGCGCGCGCACCTCGCTCTTGTCATAACGGTCGAGCGGCAGCAGCAGCATCGAAAGCTGACGCTGGTTCAGGTGGTAGAGCACGTAGGACTGGTCCTTGCGGGGCTGGGCGCTGCGCCACAGCTGGTAGCGGCCCGACGCCTCGTCGAACCGCACCGCCGCGTAGTGCCCCGTCGAGATGCAGCCATACCCGAGACGCTCGGCGTCCCGCGCGAACGCGCCGAACTTGATGCTCCGGTTGCAGGCGATGCAGGGGTTGGGCGTCTCGCCGCGCAGGTAGCCGTCCGCGAAGCAGTCGAGCACCCGCTCGGAAAAGAGGGCGCGGTAATCGAAGACGTAATGCGGGATGCCGAGCTTTTCGCAGACCGCCTTCGCGTCGGAGACGTTTTGCTCGGGGCAGCCGTCGAAGAGCTCGAACGTCGCGCCGCCCACCTCATAGCCCCGCTCCTTCAGGAGCAGCGCCGCCACCGAGCTGTCCACGCCGCCGCTCATGGCGACCAGCACCTTTTTCATTTTCACGCGCCTCCCTTCAACGCAACAGGCGAAGCCTCGCTTCGCGCGGCTCCGCCTGTTTACCGCACATATGAGTCCGTTCTTTCGGTATGCCCCCCAGGGGCCCCCCTCCGAATCTCCAGATCTTTTCATATGTGGCATGTCTATATTATACACGCTGTATTGCCAATGCGCAAGGGGGTTTTTAAATGTTTACAGACCGTAAACCCGCGCAAACATCGCTGAAAAGTCGGTATTCCGGAAGGGCGCGGGTCCGCCGCCCAGCAGGCGGTATCCGAACCAGGACGCCGCTCCCGCGGCGATCAGCACCCCCACGATGATCAGCAGCTTGACCACGATGCCCGGGCCCGCCTTCGGCTTGTCCGCGCCCCTGCGGGGAATCTCCCGCGCGGGGGGCGCGGAGGGCGTTTCCCCGGCGGGTTCGGTTCCGGGGATCCGCGCGGCCGGTTCCGGACGGTAGACGAAATAGGGCGCCTCCGACGGCCCGGCCGGGTCGTCCACCGGCTCGAAGCCTGCGGGCGCGGCGTACCTCCCGCTTGCCGGGGGTCCGTCCGCGCCGAAGAGGGGGTCGCCGTACCCGCCGGGAGCAGGCTCCTCCGGCAGGGAAACCTGGAAATGGGGCGGCGCGAGGTCGTCCTCCGGGTCCTCCTGCGGGAAGACCCCGGGCGCGAGGGGAGGCTCCTCCGGCACGTCCGTGGGCGGAAGCGAAAAGTCGGGCGCCCGCTCCCCCGGCACGGACGCGTACCACGCCGCCGCATCGTCCGGCTCGTCCGGTTCCCGGACGAGGAAGGGCGGGGTCAGCTCCTCATAGTGGTCGTGGTAGTCGCTGACGATCCGTTCGCCGCAGTAGGGGCAGTATTTGAAATCGCTTTTGACGTTGTTTCCGCATTTTTTGCAGAGCATCCGCGCACCTCCGCCCGTGAAATTACCTTTATCCTATCACAAATGCCCGGCGGTTACAAGAAATTCCCGCCGAAAAGCCGGTCCCCCACGCGGGGAGCGTGGGGGACCGGCCTGTGGGAGTGCTGTATCGTCAGCCGACCGTCGGCTCGAGAATCCCGTAAGTTCCATTGTGGCGTTTGTAGACCACGTTGATCTCGTTCGTCTCCGCGTTGAGGAAGACGAAGAACTCGTGCCCGACCATGTTCATCTGGAGGATCGCTTCCTCCACGTCCATCGGGCGCAGCGCGAACCGTTTGACACGCTTGACGGCGTACTCCGGGGCCTCCGACTCCTGCTCCTCGCCCACCTCGACGTTCGCCGCGTCGAACGCGGTGTCCCGCAGGCGCTTGCCAAGCTTGTTCTTGTTCTTCACGATCTGGCGGAAGAGGGAGTCCACCACGGCCTCCAGGGAGTCAAAGCGGTCGGAGGTGGTTTTCTCCGCGCGATAGAACATACCCCGCGACTGGATGGTGACCTCGACGGTCTCGCGGTCGCCCTCGTTGGTCACCGTGACGATCGCGTTCGCGCTGTCGTCAAAGAACCGGTCCAGCTTGGCGAGTTTCCGGTCGATCCTTTCCTTGAAAGAGTCGCGAACAGAGGTTTTCCGTGCTGTGATGGTGATGTTCATAAATTCAACCCCTTTGTTTTATAGCAAAACAGGCAAGCCTGCTTTTAACATTTTACCCAATTATCTTACCTTTATTATACAGGACATTGGGCGAATTTACAAGGGGGTATCGGAGGGTTCGTGGAAAATTAACAAACAGGACTCAAATCGTCCGGCAGGCGTGCCGCGTCACATGGCAGCCCATGTTCACCGCCAGCGGCAGGCTCGCGATGTGGGTCGCCCCCGCCTCGATGTTGACCGCCAGCGCCGTCACCCGGCCCCCGAAGCCCTGCGGCCCGATGCCTGTGCGGTTGATCCCCTCGAGCATCCGTTCCTCAAGCGAGGCGTAGAGCGGATCGGGATTGCGCACGGCCGTGTCCCGGCAGAGGGCGCGTTTCGCGAGCAGCGCGCACCCCTCGAAGTTGCCGCCGATGCCGACCCCGACCACGACCGGCGGGCAGGGGTTGCTCCCCGCCGCCTCCACCGCCCGCACGACCGCGTCGATCAGGTCCTGTTCGGAGGCCGCCGGGGTCATCATGCGGATGGAGCTCATGTTCTCGCTGCCCGCCCCCTTGGGCGCGACGGTGAGGGTGAGCCTGTCCCCCGGCACCAGCCGCAGGTGCAGCACGGCGGGGGTGTTGTCGCCGGTGTTTTGCCGCCGCAGCGGGTCTCCGACCACCGAGCAGCGCAGCAGCCCCTCGGTGTAGCCCCGGCGCACCCCCTCGTTGACGGCCTCCTCCAGGCCCGACACATGCGCGTCCTCCCCGAGCTCGGCAAAGACGACCGCCATGCCGGTGTCCTGGCAGACGGGGATGGAGAGCGCCTCGGCCGTCTCGTAGTTGCGCACGATGTCGGAGAGCACCTCCCGTCCGAGCGGCGACTCCTCCGCCCGACAGGCCCCGCACAGCCGCTCCTTGAGGTCGGCCGGAAGCACCCGGTTGGCCTCGATGCAGAGCGCCTTCACCGCCTCGACGACGGCCTCCCGTGGAATCTCCCGCATCAGCGCACCCTCCTTCCGTCGACGAAGACCGCGAACGGCTTTTGGTGGGTCTCCAGCGGCTCCTCCTCATAGAGCAGAACGTCCGCGTCCCGTCCCGGCGCGAGCGCGCCCACGCGGCCCTCCAGCCCGCAGATCTCCGCCGCCGTGGAGGTGACCGCCCGCAGCGCCGCGCCGGGGTCCATGCCGTTCTGGGCAGCGACCTGCGCGCTTAAAAGCAGGAAGCGGCAGGGCAGCTCGGGGTGGTCGGTCGCGACCGCGACCTTCACCCCCGCGCGGTCGAGCGCGCCCGCGCCGCCGTCGTCGGCGTTTTTGAGCTCCGGCTTGGAGCGCGCGCCGAGCAGCGGACCGGCGATGACCGCCGCGCCCTCCCGGGCCAGCAGGTCGGCCACGAGGTGCCCCTCGGTGCCGTGGACGATCACGTAGGGAAAGCCGAATTCCTTCGCGATGCGGATGGCGGTGAAGATGTCGTCGGCGCGGTGGGCGTGGATATGCGCCTTGATCTCCCCGCGCAGGAGCGGCAGCAGCGCCTCGCACTTCGCGTCGTACTCGGGCTCGTCGAAGTCGTCGTCCGCGGCCGCCCGCTCGAGCTGCTCGCCGTACTTCTTCGCCTTCGCGAGCTGCTCGCGGATGGCCGCCGCGATCCCCATGCGGGTGGCGGGGCCCTGCTGCTTCTCGTGGTAGCTCGTCTTGGGGTTCTCCCCCATCGCCATCTTGACCGCCAGCGGCGCGGCGAGGAGCATGTCGTCCACCCGGCGGCCGCAGGTCTTCATCGCGCACATCTGCCCCGCGATCGGGTTGGCGCTGCCGGGACCGGTCACGACGGTCGTGACCCCCCAGTCGAGCGCCTCGGTGAACGCCCGGTCGAGCGGGTTCACCCCGTCCAGGCCGCGCAGCTGCGGCGTGACCGGGTCGGTGTCCTCGTTGCCGTCGTCCCCCTCGAAGCCGAGCCCGTCCTCCCACATGCCGATGTGGCAGTGGGCGTCGACCAGCCCGGGCAGCGCGACCGCGCCCGCCGCGTCGAACCGCTCCGCGTCCCGCGGCGCGCGCTCCATCGGGCCGACCGAGACGATCTTTCCGCCGTCCATGTGGATGTATCCGTGTTCAAATCTTTCGCCCGCCATCGTGCGGACGTCCGCGTTGACGATTACCATGCCCGTCCTCCTGTTTTCCGCTTCTCTTTTCAAAAGGAAAAGGGCGCCGCGGCGCCCTTTGGAATCATTTGGGTGAATTTCTGCTCCGCGCCGTCCCGCGCTTCATGTCGGTATATTTCTTGAGGTCGGACATCTTGTCCTCGCTCTTCTGCTTGAACTTGCTCATCATGTCCTCGAAGGACATGTTCTCGCTCGTGATGTCCTGTCGCCGGTCGAACCCGTAGGAGACCTCGCGGGGCGGCCTGCGCTGATAGGGCGGGCGCGCCGGACGGTCGCCGGGCGCGCCGGGGCCTCCCTGGCGGAAGGGGCGCGGCGTGTTGGGACGCTCAGCCGCAGCCGGGGCGGGCGCCACCTGTTTGATCGACAGGCTGACCTTACCCTCAGGGGTGATCCCGATGACCTTGACCTTGACCATCTGGCCCATCGACAGGTAATCGGAAATTTCCTTGACATAGGAGGACGCCACTTCCGAAATATGTACCATTCCGGTCTTGCCGCCCGGCAGTTCGATGAACGCGCCGAACTTTGTGATGCCGGTGACCTTGCCCTCCAGAATACTCCCTACCTCAAGCTGCATAAATGTTACGCTGCCTCCTTAACGATCTTGTGTTTTATCGAGAAGCCCTTCCGGCTCCAGACACGCCAAAAAGCGGGCTCACGTGCCCGCTGTGTCACGGAATACGCGCTCGTCCGCCACACCCATATCGAGCTTGTCGCGCGCGATACGGGCCATAAAATCCCGGTCGTCCCCCAAGGCGATCTGCCGCTCGACCTCCTTGTTTGCAACGACCTGGTCTTCCAGCTGCGCGGTTACGTTAGCGAGCAGATTACGCTTGGAGGAGATCTCCATCTGCAGCGTAATCAGGCTTACCACGACGTAAGCGGCGAAGGCGAAGATACAAAACCGGATAAACAGGCTCTTCTTTTTTCCACGTACACTTTTCATGAACCGGGTTGCTCCTGTTCCTTCACGTTTTTCTTCTGTCCGTCCCACTGAAGTCGCTTTTTTAAATTATACAATAAATGACTGTGCTTTTTCAAGGGTATCCTCGAATTTTTCGCTTTATTTTTTATACATTTTGCCGATTGCTTCATGATTTTCGCCAAAAAGCCCTGAATCTTTTCTAACAGGCGCAGGACCGGCGCCACAAAGATCCGGTAAATCAGCCCAAAAAGCCACCGGATGGCCGCGATGATCCCTTTGGCCGCGCCGATGAGCAGCGCGCCGAGGGTGCAGTGGTAGAGGGAAAACCCCACCAGCTCCCCGATCAGGAAAAAGGCGCGCAGCTGCCCGTTGCCCGTTGTGAGCAGGAAAGCGAACGTCGCGCCCGCCGCGGCAAGCGAAAAAAGGATGTCCTCCAGCAGGACGGCCAGGGAGGGATGCCGGAAGGCGATGCGCAGAATCCGGAAGACGTCGTAGCACACCCCGAGCGCCGCGCCCAGCGCGACGGACAGTAAAAAGAGCCACGTCTGCCCCGCGACCGTGATCTCCATCGGCTTCCCCCCGTCCTTCCATTCTACCTTCCGTCAGCGGAATAATTTGCCGAAAAAACCGCCCCGCGCCGGGTGGTTATCCGCGTAGGACAGCCCGTCGATCCGCGCGGCCTCGAGGTTCAGGTCCCCCGTCTCCACGTCGATCCGGCTGATGTGCAGCCCCTCGCCGCGAATCGCCAGCTCCCCCGTCTCGCAGTAGACGACCACCGTCTGCTCGTCGAAGCTGTCCACGTCGGTCACTCCCGTCACCGTCAGCCTCCTGCGGTCCTCCATGATGATGTTGTGCGGCCCCAGATTCCTCTTTTCCTCGACCACCCGCGTCCGCCTCCCCCGTCAATTGATCTCTAATACCTATGAGGGGGCGCGCCAAAATATGAACGGGCCGCCGGAGGGAATCCTCCGGCGGCCCGTGCGCCGATCCTCAGTCGATGACCTTGTAGCCCTCGGCGGCGGTGTCCTTGGTGGCGTATTCGCTCACCTTGAGCACCTGCACCCGCAGGGGCTTATGGCCGAGGTTCAGTTCGACGACGTCCCCCTCCTTCACGTCGTAGGAGGCGCGCGCCACCTTGCCGTTGACCGTCACCCGCCCCGCGTCGCACGCCTCATTGGCCACGGTGCGCCGCTTGATGAGCCGGGTGATTTTGAGATATTTATCCAGTCGCATATGCTTCCTCCAGATGCAAAAACCTGCCGCATCTTGCGACGCGGCAGGCCTTTTGGTGAAACGGTCTTACTTGCCGGAGACAGCGTCCTTGAGCGCCTTGCCGGCCTTGAAGGAGGGAACCGTCGCCGCGGCGATCGTGATCTCCTCTTTGGTGATCGGATTGATGCCCTTGCGCTCGTTGCGGGTCTTGGTCTCAAAGGTTCCAAAACCGACCAGAGCAACCTTCTCGCCGGCCTTCAGCGCGTCGGTGATCGCGTCGACAACCGCGCCGACGGCCTTCTCGCTGTCCTTCTTGGAAAGTCCAGATTTCTCCGCAACCGCGGTGATGAGCTCTGCTTTTGTCATTTTGAATGCCCTCCGTAAATTAAATTAAACATTGTTATATCTTCAGACAGCAACTGCCTGGGATAATCAGTCGGTTGGCTTGGCGGCGTTTCGTTTCTTGGCCTGCTTCCACAGCTCGTCCAGCTTTTCGATGCCGGCCGTCTTCATGTCCACGCCCCGCTCCCGCGCAAGCGCCTCCACCTGCTCGAACCGGTCGATGAACTTTTCGCACGCCTGCCCGAGGCTCTGCTCCGCGTCCACATGGGTAAACCGGGACACGTTGACCGCCGCGAAGAGCACGTCCCCCAATTCCTCATCGATGTGCGCCGCGTCCCCTTCGGAAATCGCTTCCCGCAGTTCCGCGACCTCGCTTTCAAGGTCCCGCAGCGCCCCGTCGGTATCCGGGTAGTCGAACCCGACCTTCGCTGCGCGGTGCTGCACCTTTTCGCTGCGCATGAGCGCCGGAAGCGCCGCGCTCACGCTCCTGAGCGTCTCGGTCGCCGTCTTCTGGCCCTTGGTCCGCTCCTTGATGCGGTCCCAGTTGACGAGCACCTCGCCGCTGTCCGCGACCTTCGTCTCGCCGAACACATGGGGATGGCGGACGATCAGCTTTTTGCAGATGCCGTCGCACACGTCGCCGAAATCGAAACGGCCCGCCTCCTCCTCCATGCGCGCGTGGAACGCCACCTGAAGAAGCACGTCCCCCAGCTCCTCCTGAAGGAGGACCGGGTCGTCGTTGTCGATCGCCTCGCAGACCTCATAGGTCTCCTCGATGAAGTTCCTGCGGATCGAGTGGTGGTCCTGCTCGCGGTCCCACGGGCAGCCGCCCTCTCCGCGGAGCAGGGACATGATCGTAATCAGGTCCCCCACGTCGTATTTCTGCTTGCGCTCAAACTGCACCGGCATGCCCGCCGCGCCCCCTTTACAGGCCCATTTGGGGCTGCTTTTAGTATTCTACCCTAAAAGGGAGCGCTTTTCAAGTAGCTTTGCAAACTTTTCGCCGCCCGGCACCATTAATATGTCCTCTTTGGTGACGGTTTTAGTCAATAAGACGACAAAAACATAAATGACGACGCCGATCGACACGCCGCCCACCGCCGCGAGCTGACTGCCGCAAACCCGCTCCAGAAGTCCGTTTGCGGCCCATGCCCCGACCGCGCAGCAGACCGCCGCGAAAAACGGCTTCCCGAAGACCGGCCCCACCGGGATGCGCACCCCGGTAGAATTTACCAGCACCCCAAAGCTCACGAAGAGCACGAACGCGTAGCAGACGAGCGTCCCGACGGGCGCGGCCTGGATGTTGAGCCGGGGCACCGCCACGAGCAGGAAGTTGAGCACGAGCTTGAGCCCGCCGCCTGCCAGCAGCAGTTTGACCGGCAGGTCGGCGCGCCCGACCGCCTGCAAAATCGCGTTGACCGGCAGCGAGAGCGCCACAAAGATCGCGCTCAGCCCCATCAGGTGGAGCGCCGGGGAGATGACCGCCGACTCCATCGGCTTGGAGAAGAAGAGCAGCCGCAGCACCGGGCCGGCCATCGCGCAGATGCCCAGCCCCGCCGGCATCGCGATGAGGGAGGCCAGCCGCAACGCGGACGCGACGTTGCGCTCCAGCGCCCTCCGGTCGCGCACCGCCCACGCCGCCGACACGGCGGGCAGCAGGCTCACGCCGATCGTCGTGGTGAGCGAGGGCACCAGGTTATAGACCGGCACCGCCAGCCCCGAATAACAGCCGTAGAGGTAGGAGGCGAGCATCTCCCGGCCCACCCCGCCCGGGATGAGCCCCTCGTAGATGCCCTCGATCACGCCCGGGTGCCGGGTGATCGCGTGGCCCAGGCGGTTCATCACCGAGATGAGGTCGATGAAGGAGGTGAGGTTGGTGATGAGCGAGGCGACGCACACCGGCACCGCGATCGCGACCAGCCGTTTGAGCAGCGCGCGGGACGGGGCCGCGGGCGGCGACGCCTTCCACTGCTCGGGGGTGATCGCGCCGCGCCCGAGTCTGTGGCGCGCGGCCATGTAGACCGCGCCGCAGAGGGTGCTGACCGTCACGCCGAGGATCGCGCCCGCCGCCGCGTAGGGCAGCACCGCGATCTGCGCCTCCTGCGCCGAGGCGCAGGGCGCGCCGAACACCGTCTCCTCCAGGGAGAACTGCCGCAGGCCCGCCACCGTCACGCCGTAGGAGAGCGCCAGCCCAAACGCGAGCTTCGCGACCGCCTCGACGATCTGCGAGACGGCGGTGGGGGCCATGTCCTGCATCCCCTGCCAGTAACCGCGCAGCGCCGCCATCAGGCAGCCGAAGAAGAGCGCCGGGGAGAGCATCCGCACCGCCCACACCGAGCCCGGGTTCTGCACCCGGGCGGAAAACCACCCCGCGCCGAAAAACATGAGCAGGCTTCCCGCCGCGCCGACCGCGAGGAAGGCCGCCCCCGCCACCCGCAGGAGCTTGCGCGCGTCGCGCGCGCGCCCGCAGGCCATGCTCTCGCTGACGAGCTTGGAGACCGCCACCGGCACGCCCGACACAAAGAGGGCGTAGAGCGGATAGTAGAGCTCATAGGCGACGTTGAAGTAGCTCATGCCCACGCCGCCGAGGATGTTGGTGAGCGGGATCTTGAAAAGCGCGCCGATCAGTTTGACGACCACCGTCCCGGCCGCCAGCACCATCGTCCCATACAGATAGCCGTGCCTGTGGCGCTGCTCCATTCCCACACCCCCGTCCCGAATTAATACACCTATATTACCACAGCGGGCCGTTTATTACTATACCGCGGTTGCATTCCCCCGCCCTTTCGGGTAGAATGGGAGCATCTGAACCGTTTGGAGGACTTGATTTTTATGGTTACGATCGGCGTCATCTGCGCGATGGACAGCGAATTTGACCTCATCCGCGAGGCCCTCTCCCACGGGGAAATCCAAACCGTGGGCCGCTGTGAATTCCTTTCGGCCGAGCGCGCGGGCAAACGGGTCGTCGCAGCCACCTGCGGCGTCGGCAAGGTCAACGCCGCCGTCTGCGCGCAGATGCTCATCTCCCGCTTCGGCGCGGACTATGTGATCAACAGCGGCGTCGCCGGCGCGCTCTCGGACAGGCTGCGCATCCTCGACCTCGTCGCGGCGCGCACCGTCTTTTACCACGACCTCGAGGAACGCCTGCTGCAAAAGTATTTCCCCCACTGCTCCCGCTTTCCCGCCGACGAGCGGCTCGCCTCCCTCGTGGAGGAGCTCGCCGCCGGACAGGGGGTCCGCTGCGTGCGCGGAGAGATCGTCTCGGGCGAGCAGTTTGTCACCGATTCCGCCGTCAAGGAGCGGATCGCCCGCGAAACCCGCGCCGACGCCATCGAGATGGAGGGCGCGGCGGTCGGCCACGCCTGCTACCTGAGCGGGGTGCCCTTCGCCGTCGTGCGGTGCATCTCGGACGGCGCCGACGACAGCGGCGGCATGGACTACGACACCTTCGTCGGGCACGCCGCCCGGCGCTGCGCCAAAATCACTCTCGGCCTCATCGACCGCATCTGAGCGCGGCGGGAGACACAGGCGGCGGAACCCGCGCATCCGCGCGGGGACGCGTTCGCAGAACGCGTCCGCCCGGCCCGCGGCCGGGCGCGTCCCCCGCACCGCGTGAAAAAAAGCCGCCTCTGACGAGGCGGCTTTTCCGTTTGCGAAAACGGGTACGCGGGAGCGGGGCGGCTACGCCTCGTCCGCGAGGGTCGCGATGTGGTTGTGGTAGACATAGCGGTACATGAAAAGCGCGATCGTCACCGACACGTACTCCGAGACGGGGAACGCGGCCCACACGGCGTCGAGGCCGACGAACCGCGCCATCAGCCAGGCCACCGGCAGCAGCACCGCGAGCTGGCGCGCGACCGACATGGTCAGGCTGAGCACGCCGTTGCCCATCGCCTGGAAGACCGAGGAGAGCACGATGCCGACCCCCGCGCCCAAAAAGCTGATGCTGATGATCCGCAGGGCGGGCACGCCGATGGAGAGCAGCGCGTCGGACGCCTTGAAAAGGCGGAGCAGGGGCACCGGAAAGAGCTGGAAGATCAGCAGGCCGAGCGCCATGATGCTCAGCGCGTAGACGAGCGCCAGGCGGATCGAAGCGGTGATCCGGGTGCGCTTGCGCGCGCCGTAGTTGTAGGCCACGATCGGCACGAGGCCGTTGGTGAGCCCGAAGATCGGCATGAAGACGAAGCTCTGGAGCTTGAAGTAGACGCCGAACACGGCGACCGCCGTCTCCGAAAAGGCGATGAGGATCTTGTTCATGCCGATGGTCATGACCGTGCCGATCGACTGCATGACGATCGACGGCACGCCCACCTTGTAAATTTCTCCGATGATGCGGCCGTTCGGACGGAAATGCCGGAAATCCATGTGGACTTCCTTATTTTTCTTCGCGTTGAACCACAGCCCCATCAGCATCGCCACGATCTGCCCGATGACGGTGGCGATCGCCGCGCCCTTGACTCCCAGCCTCGGGAACCCGAAGAGGCCGAAGATCATGATCGGGTCAAGGATGATGTTGATGATCGCGCCGGTCGCCTGGGTGATCATGTTGTAGATCGTGATGCCCGTGGCCTGCAAGATCCGCTCGCAGGCGAACTGCATGAAGCAGCCGAACGAAAAGACGGTGCAGACCGTCAGGTAGTCGGTGCCCATCGAGATGATCTCGGGGTTCTCGGTGAAGGCGCGGAAAAACGCCTCCGAAAACAGCCCCCCGAAGATGGCGAAGACCAGCCAGTTGCAGAGGGAGAGCAGGATGCCGTTTTCCGCCGCCGCGTTCGCGTCGTCAAAGCGACGCTCCCCAAGCCTGCGGGAGAGCAGCGAGTTGATGCCGATGCCGGTGCCGATGCCCACCGCGATGATGAGGTTCTGCACCGGGAAGGCCAGCGACACCGCCGTGAGCGCATTCTCCCCGATCTGCGCCACGAAGATGCTGTCCACGATGTTGTAGAGCGCCTGGATCAGCATCGAGATCATGATCGGCAGGGACATCGTCACCAGCAGCTTGCCCACCGGCATGGTGCCCATGCGGTTTTCTTTTCTCTCTTCCATTGGACCCTTCCTTTTTCTTTTCTCTCTTTTTCGTCCACATTCGTGTCTATTAGATAAATAAATAGTATAGCATATCCCGGACGATACATCAACCCCGAAATGAAAGAAGCTGTGACGGTAAAAAGGAAGCGGGCACTAATCCGTGCCCGCTTCCTTTTTTTCCTCGGCCGCCAAAAACATCTCTTCCACCGCGGCCTGCGCCGCCTTGACGCGGTAACCGATCTCCGACGCCTGCGTCGCCATGCCCGACGCAAGGTCTTTGATGTCCGTCATCTCGTTGAACAGCCTCAGATACATTTCCTTGTAAACGTCCATCCTTTTCTCCTTTATTGTCTGGAATATAATTTTTATTAGTTAATACCTAATGTTCATTATATATCACTTGATAATAATTTTCAAGAGGTCTTGGTAAACTTTATATGGGGGGAATCCAATATGAAGTTTGAATATCGGGATGAGTATATAAAGCTGGGTTTAAAAGTTTCCTACTATCGGCGGCTGCGCGGTTTGTCTCAAGAACAGTTGGCTGAGAGGATCGGAAAGAATCCATCGTATATCGGCCAGGTTGAGGCACCGAATATCGCACAAGCCATTTCTTTGGATTTGCTGTTCGATATCGCGAAGACATTGGGCGTGCCCGCGTATAAGTTCCTCGACTTCGAGGACGACTGACCACAGACGCAAAAAGGCGGAGATTCTAAACGAATCTCCGCCTTTTTCATGGTTTTCTTATTCCGCGGGGGTATCCCCGGCGGGCGCCTCCGGCGCTTCCGGGGCCTCGGCCGCCTCCGGCTCGATGGGCGCCTGCTCCTTGAGGGAAGCGCCGCACCGCTGGCAGTAGAGCGCGTCGAGCGGGTTCTCCTTCATGCACTCGGGGCAGCGCAGCACCCGCTTCATCTCGTCGAGCCGGCCGTTGAGCTCGTCGAGCTCCGCGAGCTGGGAGGAGATCTCCTCGATGCACATGTTGATGAGCTCCTCGTTTTCCGCGCCCGATTTCCGGAGCTCGTAGATGATCTCCCCGAGCTTCAGGTAGTTCGCGTCGATGTCGTTTTTGAGCTGCGCGGCCTGCACGCGGACCTTCGTCTGCTCCGCGACCTCCTGCGCCTTGCTCCCGGCCGCGCTCGCCAAATCCTTCGCCTTGATGATCAGGTTATCAATGGTTCCCATATCAGCATGACCTCCGTCCGTTAGATTCTAGGGATATTATACACGCTGGCCGGGGCTTTTACAAGCGCCCGCCGCGGATTTCCTATTCCAGGTAAAATTCCCGCACCCGCTTTTTGCGCCGCAGGACCTCGTCGAACCGGGAAAGGTACTCGTAGGGGTACTTGTAGTTATAGACCCGCTCGATCTCCCCGGTGACCGGGTGGCGCAGCTTGGTGGACGCGCCCGCCCCCACCGCGAGGATGGTGTGCGTCTCGTCCATGATGTAGACGTTGTAGAGTCCCTCCCGGCCGGGCAGCGAATAGCCGACGTTTTCGAGGTTTGCGAGGGTGCCGTTCTGCCGGTAGAGGTAGTAGGGCCGCTGGCCCGCGGCCGCCGCCGCGCGGCGCGCGTAGCCGACCATCCCGTCCACGAGCGCGAGCTCGGCGCGCGCCTCGCCGAAGGAGAGCCGGGAGGCCCGCTTGACCGTCAGCGTGTGCACCGTGACGTTTTCGGGCGCGAGGGCGAGCACCCCGTCGACGCTCGCGCGAAAGCCCTCGGGCGTGTCGGTCGGAAGTCCGGCGATCAGGTCGGTGTTGATGCAGTCGAAGCCCACCTTCCGCGCGAGCTCGAACGCCTCGAAGAACCGCGCCGACGTGTGGCGGCGGCCGATCTCCGCGAGCACCCCGTCCGAGAGGGTCTGCGGGTTGATGCTCACCCGCCGCCCGCCGCCCGCCTTGATGGCGCGCAGCTTGTCCTCCGTGACCGTGTCGGGGCGGCCCGCCTCGACGGTGTATTCCCACGCCGAGGCCACGTCGAAATGCGCCGCGACCGCGTCCATCACGCGGGAGAGCTGGTCCGCCGTGAGGGTGGTGGGGGTGCCGCCGCCGAAATAGACGGTACGCAGCCGAAGCCCCAGCTCCCGCGCGATCTCTCCGGTGGCGGCCAGCTCGCCGCACAGCCGGTCCACATAGTCGGGGATCAGCTTCGCGGCCTGCTCGACCGAGTGGGAGACGAACGAGCAGTAGGCACACCGGGTCGGGCAGAAGGGCACTGAGACGTAGAGGGAAAAGCTGTCGGGCGTCGACCGGGAAAGCAGCTCCCGCTCAACGGCGGCCGTCTCCACGGCGAGGGAGAACTTTTCCCCGCTCACCAGCCGCTCGTCCATAAAATGGCGGCGCAGGGCCGCCTCGTCCATCCCTTCCTCCATCCGCGCCGCGAAGAGCTTGACCGGCCGGATGCCGGTGAGCACCCCCCAGGGCGGGCGGACGCCCGTCCCCTCGGACAAAAGCGTATAGGCCAGCACGCCGAAGCGGTGCTCCAGCCCGGCGGTTCCCCCGGCGGGCGCCTCGGCCCGCAGGGCGCGGGGGGAGCCGTCCCCCAGGCGCGAAACCGCCTCGAGAAGCCCCTCCCGGTACCGGGCGTGCAGAAAATCGCCCGCGAAATCCTCCGGGGGCGCGCCCTGCTCCACGGCGACCTTCTCGCCGGGGAAAAACATCTGTGTGAGCCGCTGGAGCTCGTAGCCGCAGGCGTGCCCGTCAATAAAGACCGTCATGCGCCGCTCCGCTCATGTAGGGGTTGTGCCTGCGTTCCCGCTCGAGGGTGCTCTCGGGGCCGTGGCCGGGCAGCACCCGGTAATCCCCCGGCAGCGCCGCGAGCTTTTTGAGCGAGGCGAGCATCGACGGGTAGTCCCCGCCGTAGAGGTCGATCCGCCCGATGTCCCCCGCGAAGAGGGTGTCCCCCGTGAAGAGCAGGTCGCCGCATTTGTAGCTGACCCCGCCCGCCGTGTGTCCGGGGGTGTCGATCACCTCGAAGCGCATCGGCCCCGCCGTGACCGCGTCCCCCTCCCCGAGCAGCAGGTCGGGGGTGAGCAGGTAGTCCTCGTCGGTCATGCCGCGCATGATCGCGAGGCTCTTGCGGCGGTCGGCGAGCATCTCGAGATCCCGCCGCCCGACCGCCAGCTTGCAGCCGAACGCCTCCCGCAGCGCCCGCACCGCGCCGATGTGGTCGTAGTGCCCGTGGGTCAGCAGGATGTATTCGGGGTGCAGGCCCTTTTCCCTCAGGAACGCCTCGAGCTTTTCCGCCTGGAAGCCCGGGTCGATGACCACGCTAGCCTCCCCGTCCGCGACGATGTAGCAGTTGGTGCCCATCGTGCCGACCGGCATCGTGTATACTTTCATCTTTTCACCTCTGGCAGCAATTCCCGCGCCGTCCCCGGCGGAAACGCCGCCGGGACCGGGCGCGGGTTATTTCTTCATGATTTCGTCCGTGTCGAGCAGGATGGTCACCGGCCCGTCGTTCTCGATCGAGACGCGCATATCCGCGCCGAACGCCCCCGTCTCGACGGGGGAGACGCCCGTGTCCTTCGCCGCGGCGACGAACCGCAGGTAGAGGGCGTTGGCCTCCTCCGGCGCGGCCGCGCCCGTAAAGGAGGGCCTCCGCCCCCGCCGCGCGTCGGCACAGAGGGTGAAGTTGGAGACGACGAGCATCCCGCCGCCCACCTCCAACAGGGATTTGTTCATCTTGCCGTTTTCGTCCTCGAAGACGCGCAGGCCGGCGGCCTTTTCCGCGAGGAAATCCGCCTCGTCCACCCCGTCGCCCGTCACGACGCCGAGCAGGACCGCGAGCCCCTGCCCGATCTCCCCGAGCACCCGCCCGCCGGACGTGACCTTCGCGGACGAGACCCGCTGCAATACCGCTTTCATGGCGATCCCCCTACCAGTTTATTCCGGGCCGCTACTGCACAGACCTTGTGACGCTCGTCACGCCCGGGATCTTTCTGAGGTTTCCGATGATAAAGTTGAGCTGATCGATGTCGCTGACCGTGAAGGTCACCGTCACGATGTTCTCCCCCGTCTTGACCTCGCGGGCCATCAGGGTGCTGATCGAGATGCGCATCGTGGAAAGCGCCACCGAGATATCCGCCAGCGCGCCGATGCGGTCGTCGGTGACGATCTCGATCGTGCTCTTGAAGTGCTCCTTCTTGGCGCTCTCCATCGCCCATTCGGCCCGCACCCAGCGTTCGGCGTTGTTCGGGTCGTTGATGGAGTTTATGACGTTCGCGCAGTCCTTTTTATGGATCGACACGCCGAAGCCCCGCGTCACGAAGCCGATGATCTCGTCCCCCGGCAGCGGGTTGCAGCAGCGCGCGAACTTGACCAGGCAGCTGTCCAGCCCCTCGACGATCACGCCGCTCGAGGCGCCCTTCACGCGGTGCGGCTTGATTGGCACCCGCTCGGTCGGATCCTCCGGCTCGACGGTGCGGTACATCTTGACGTAGTCCTCTTTGACGCGCGGCATGATCTTGGAGAGCAGCACGCCACCGTAGCCGACCGCCGCCAAAAAGTCGTCCACCACCTCGAAGTGCTGGCGCTTGGCGATCGCGAGCAGGAACTCCTTCGCCTTGCCCTCCGGCAGGGTGATCATGTTGCGGCGGAACTCCCGTTCCAGCTCGGCGCGGCCCTGCTCGATGTTCTCCTCGCGGCGCTCCTTCTTGTACCAGTTGCGGATCTTGTTGCGCGCCTCGGTCGTCTTGACGATCTTGAGCCAGTCGCGGCTCGGCGCGTGGTCCTTCGCGTTAGTCGTGACGACCTCGATGATCTGGCCGGTGCGCACCGGCGTGTCGAGCGCGACCATCCGCCCGTCGATCTTCGCGCCCACCATCCGGTTGCCCACCTCGGTGTGGATGGCGTAGGCGAAGTCGATGACCGTCGAGCCCACCGGCAGGGCGATCACGTCCCCCTTGGGCGTGAAGACGTAGACCTCCTCGGGCGAGAGGTCGCTCTTGATCGAGCGGACGATGTCCTCGACGTCGTCCGCCTCCTTCTGGTTCTCGATGAGCTGGCGGATCCACGCGAGGCGCTCCTCGAGCTTGTCGTGCCCTGTGATGCCCGCCTTGTATTTCCAGTGGGCCGCGATGCCGTATTCCGCCGTGTGGTGCATATCCCAGGTACGGATCTGCACCTCGAAGGGGATGCCCTCCTTGTCGATGACCGTCGTGTGGAGCGACTGGTACATGTTCGGCTTAGGGGTGGAGATGTAGTCCTTGAAGCGGTTGGGCAGCGGCCGGAAGAGGTCGTGAATGATGCCGAGGATGTTGTAGCACTCGTTGACCGAGTCGACGATGATACGCACCGCGTAGATGTCGAAGATCTCCTCGAAGGCGCGGCCCTGGATGTAGACCTTGCGGTAGATGCCGTAGACGCTCTTGACCCGCCCGTCGATGTAGACCTCGCTGTATTCCGACGCGAGCCGCTCGCGGATCTTCGCCTTGATCTTTTCCAGGAAGCTCTGGCGGTCGGCCTTTTTGAGCTCGAGCATCTTTTCAATCTCGTGGTAGGCCACCGGGTCGAGGTAGCGCAGGGAGATGTCCTCAAGCTCCTCCTTGACCGCGCGGATACCAAGCCTGTGCGCCAGCGGCGCATAGACCTCCATCGTTTCAAGCGCCTTGTCGCGGCGCTTCTGCTCGGGCATGACCTCGATCGTGCGCATGTTGTGCAGCCGGTCGGCCAGCTTGATGATGATCACGCGCACATCCTGCGCCATGGCGAGCAGCATCTTGCGCACGTTCTCCGCCTGCTGCTCCTCGCGGGAGGTGAAGCTGATCTTGCCCAGCTTGGTCACGCCCTCCACGAGCAGCGCCACGTCCGCGCCGAACTGCTTCTGCACCTGTTCGGCCGTGACGTCGGTGTCCTCCACCACGTCGTGCAGCAGCGCGGCCTCGACGCATTCGCTGTCCATACCGAGGTCGACCAGGATGATCGAGACGGCGATCGGGTGGGAGATATACGGCTCCCCCGATACGCGGCACTGGCCCTTGTGGGCCTCTCTGGCCACCTCGTAGGCCGCAAGGATCTTTTCGCGGTCGTAGGGACGGCCGCTCTTTTCGATCGCCTGCAGCAGATCTTCAATTACATAGTATTTCATTCGCTTCCTCCATCACGGGCGATTGCCCGCAACCAGGTTGCCGGTTCATACGCCGGCCGGCAGGCTTCGGGATTGCAGCTCCCGCAAAATTTTCGACTGGGAGATATCCACCTTCTGCGGATTGGGCACCACCGCCACATGCCTGCCGCCCGGGCCGCGGGTAACGAGGTGCATCTCGTCGAGCACGTCGATCGCGAGCTTCAGCTTGCACAGGCAGGAGATGTTCCCCCGCAGCTTCGCGTAGATCACCTCGTCGGGCGCCGAAAGGTTGCCTTTTGAGCGCAGGTAGCGGTAGACCACCGCGATGTCGTCCCGGCTGGGCACCACCTGCGCCCTCGCCGGCTCCTCCACCGGCTCGCTGCGGCGCAGCCGCTGGTAGACCTGCTCCGAGTGGTGGATCTTATCGTAATCGATCCCCGTCAGGTGGATATCCTTCACCTTGACCGAGACGCGCAGCTCGCCGTTCCACTCCCCCACGTCGACCGTCACGGCCAGATCGACCACCTCGCCGACCGCATAGGGAAAGTTTTCCTGCGACATGCCGAAATAGACCGCGTAAAAGACCGTGTCCTCCCCCGCAAACCGCAGCCGCAGGTGCTTGCCCTCCCCGATCGGATAGACCCCCTGGAGGGTGCAGCCGGGAATCTGGAAGACGGGCAGCTCGTTGCCCGAGCCGAACGGCTCGAGCAGCGCGAGCGGCTGGATCGAGTGGACGTTGAGCTGGCGCGGCGAAAGGGCGCAGTCGATGTTGATCGTCTGCTGGGGCATCTCGGGGTAGTGCTCCGCCGCCCAGAGGTTGATTCTTTCGATGAAGGCGGGCAGCTTTTCCATCGGGACCGTCAGTCCGGCGGCCTGGTTGTGCCCGCCGTAGCGCACGAGCAGCTCGGAGCAGGAGTCGATCGCGTCGATGATTGAGAAGCCCTCGACGCTGCGGCCCGAGCCGCGCGCGTTCTCCCCCTCGACCGACAGCACGATGCAGGGCTTGCCGAACCGCTCGACCATGCGCGAGGCCACGATGCCCACGATGCCGTGGTGCCAGCCCTCGCCGTAGATGACGATCACCCGGCGGCCGAGCGCCTCGGCGTCCGATTCAAGCTGCTGCATGATCTGCCGGACGATCTGGTCCTCGATCGCGCGGCGCTTCTCGTTGAGGGTGTTGATCCCCCCGGCCAGCTCCTCCGGCTCGTCGCCGCCTCCCACGAAGAGCTCGATCGCGTTGTCGACGCAGTCGAACCGGCCCGCCGAATTGATGCGCGGCACGATGCCGTAAGCGATGTTCTCGCAGGAGAGCTGCTTATCCGCCATGCCGCACACCCGGATGAGCGCGGCCAGGCCCTCGTTGTCGGTGTTCTGGAGGCTCTCGAGCCCCCGCCGCACGATCGTGCGGTTTTCGCCGGTGAGCGGCACGATGTCCGCCACCGTCGCCACGGCGACGAGGTCGCCGTACTGGTCGAGCATCAGCTCGCCGTCGTCCCCCTCGAGCGCGCAGATGAGCTTGAAGGCCACCCCCACGCCCGCGAGGTATTCGCATCCGCTCTCGTCGTCGAGGCGGTGCGGATCGACCACCGCGGCCGCCGCGGGCAGCACCTCGCGCGGCTTGTGGTGGTCGGTGATCACCACGTCGAGCCCAAGCGAGGAGGCGTACTCCACCTCGCCGATCGCCGTGATGCCGTTGTCCACCGTGATGACGAGGCGCACCCCGTCGTCGTGGATGAGCTTCAGCGCCTCCCGGTTGAGGCCGTAGCCCTCCCGGTCGCGCTGGGGGATGTAATAGCAGACGTCCGCGCCCGCGGACTCGAGATAGCTGTAGAGCACGACCGTCGACATGATGCCATCGCAGTCGTAGTCGCCGTAAACGGCGATCCGCTCCCCCTCGGAAAGCGCCCGCCGGATGCGCGCCACGGCCTTATCCATGTCGCGGATCGCCAGCGGGTCGGTCAGCGTCCCGTCCGGAGACAGGAACCGTTCAATCTTTTCCCGGGTGTCATACCCTCTGCCGGCCAGCACCCGCACGGCAATCAGCGGCAGGCCCAGCTCGCTCGCGAGCCGCTTGGCCGCCGCCTCGTCGGGGCGCCGGACGTTCCAGCGTTTTATCGGCACGTAGATTCCTCCGTTTTCCGCAGATACCTCCCGCCGTCCCCGCGGAAAATCCGCAGGAAACCGGGCGCGAAGGCCGGAAGGCCCCGCGCGGCGGGAAAACCGTAAAAGTCATCAATGCTTGCCATTCATACAGCAAGAGATATTGTACCACTTTTTTGCCAAAAACACAATATACGGCTCCAAAGCGGTTTCTTCGGCAGGCCCCGTCCCAAAACGCCGTTCCCAAATGAAAACCGGCAGGACGCGAAGCGCCCTGCCGGTAAAACGGTTCTGTTTATTCCGCGGAATCCTCGGGGATCTCGCCCTGCGCGCCGTCCGGGCCGGCCTCGTAGACAACGGCGGACTCCTCGGCGGCGGGAGCTTCCTCCTCGGCAGGCGCGGGCGCCTTGTCGGCGAGCAGCGCGCGGATCGAGAGGCTGACGCGCTTCTTCTCGCTGTCGAGCTCGGTGATCTTCACCTCGACCTCCTGGCCGATCGAAAGCACGCCGGAGGGCTTGTTGATCCGCTCGTTGGAGATCTGGCTGATGTGGATGAGCCCGTCCACGCCCGGGATGATCTGGGCGAACGCGCCGAACGGCGTCATCGAGACGACCTTGACGGTGCAGACGGTGCCGACCGCGTAGTCACGCTGCATGATGACCCACGGATTGTCCTCCGCCTTCTTGTAGCCTAGGGAGATCTTCTTGTTCTCCGCGTCGATGTCCTTGATGTAGACCTCGACCGTATCGCCCACGCTGACGATCTCGGAGGGATGCTTGATGCGGTTCCAGCTCAGCTCGGAGATGTGCACCATGCCGTCCACGCCGCCCAGGTTGACGAACGCGCCGTAGCTGGTGAGGGATTTGACGACGCCGGTGTAATGCTTGCCGACCTCGACCTCCTGCCAGAACTTCTCCTCGAGCTCGCGGCGCTGCTCGCGCAGGACCGCACGGATCGAACCGACTGCGCGTTTGCGCTGGCGGTTGACTTCCAGAATCTTGAACTGGACCTTCTTCTTGAGCAGGTCCTCCAGGCTGTCGTTGCGGGAAAGGGTGGCCTGGGAGGCGGGGATAAAGACCTTGACGCCGTTGGTCAGCGCCAGCACGCCGCCCTTGATGACCTCCACGACGGTGCCCTCGAGGATCTCCTCGGTGTCCACCGCGTTCATGACCTTCTCGAAACCGGCAATTGCATCGAGGCGCTTCTTGGAGAGCATCACGGTGCCCTCGACGTCGTTGACGCGCACGACCAGCAGGTCCATCTGGTCGCCAACCTTGACGAGCTCCTCAGGCTTCGCGTTGGGGTCGTCGGTCAGTTCGGACAGCGGGACGTAGCCCGCGTGCTTGGTGCCGATGTCGACGGAAATCTCGTTCGGCGCGATCCCCGTGACGGTCGCTGTGACCTTCTCCCTGTTATCTATTGTTTTGAAGGATTCATTCAACATCTCTTCAAAAGAAAGCTCGTCCTGATCTTTAAGAATCTCACTCATGGTTTTATGTACCTCCTTAATTATGCAAGCCGGCGTCGACGCGCCCGCTGTAACGCCAATCCTAGTATAACCGCCCAGATCGAGATCATGCAGCTCCGCCGCAGACTCGATCAGAAAGGTGTCGCAATACGCCCCGCAGAGCTGCGCCAGCTTGGCGGTGTTGGAGCTTTTCCGGCCGCCGATCACGATCATCGCATCGCTTTGGGCCGCCAGCTCCCGCGCCTCAGACTGTCGTTTTTCAGTAGCAATACATATTGTATCAAATATTCGGAGCTTTGTACACACTTTTTTAAGTTTTTCTACACATTTTTCCCATTCCGGCACCGAAAAAGTCGTCTGTGCAAGCAGGGTGACGGGCCGATTTCCACCATTATCCAAAATCGGAATGATTTTGTCAAGCTCTTCCGCCGAACGGAAGATGTGCGTCTCCCCCTCGCAGAAGCCCGCGATCCCCACCACCTCCGGATGGGAGGGGTCCCCCGCGATGAGCGTGACGCTCTCCCCCGAGTGCTCCGCCGCCAGCCGGTGGAGCTTCTCGACATAGGGGCAGGTCGCGTCGACCACCCGCGCGCCCGACGCCGCCAGCTCCTCGTAGACCTGCGGCGGCACCCCGTGCGACCGGATGATCACCGTCCGGCCGTCCGTGTTCTCCGCGGGGCTTTCGATCACCCGCACGCCCGCGCGCGCGAGCTCCTCCACGATCCGGGGGTTGTGGATGAGCTCCCCGAGCGTGCAGGCGGGCGTCCCCGAACGGGCCTCCGCGAAGGCGGCGTCCACCGCCCGCCGGACCCCGAAGCAGAAGCCCGCCGTATTCGCCACCGTGATCCGTTTCAAATCCCGTCCTCCAGCAGCCTGACGATCTCGTCCATCACAAGGCGGCTGGCCTCCTTGAGCTCGTGCGGCGCGATCTCCGCGCCGAACCCGAACCGCGCGTTTTCAATCGGCTTTCCGTAGCGGACGGTCACCGGCGACCGGAAGCCGATCCGCTCCCCGAAGCAGACGGCGCAGGGAACCACGTCCGCCCCCGTCTGCTGTGCGATCATCGCGACCCCCGACTTGGGGCGGCCGGGCGTTCCCGTCTTCGAGCGGGTGCCCTCGGGGAACATCCCCAGCACGCCGCCCCCGGTGATGATGCGGTCCGCCCAGTCGATCGCGCCGGTGTCCCCCTTGCCGCGCTCGATCGGGAAGGCGCCCAGCGCGGTGATGATCCTGGCGAAGAGCGCGTTCTTCTGGAAGAGCTCCGCCTTGGCCATGTAGCAGACCTTGTGGCGCTTGACCGGGATCCCCGCCAGCACCGGGTCCCAGTTGGAGCGGTGGTTGGCCGCGAGGATGAATCCCCCGCCGTCGGGGACGTTTTCGAGGCCGACCACCCGGAACCGGAAGGCCAGCCGCAGGAAGACGGCGCACAGCGCCCTTACGACCTTATAAAACATCGCGCAGCCTCTCCTTCACCAGCTTGGTGAGCGCCTGGACCGACTGCTCGAGGGTGTTGCCCGTCGTGTCGACGAGCAGGGCGTCGTCCGCCTGCTTAAGCTGCGCGATCGCCCGGTGCGAGTCGTTGTAGTCGCGCTGCCTGACCTCCTCGAGCAGCGCGTCGTAGTCGACGTCGTGCCCCTTGGCCTTCAATTCGTCGTACCGGCGGCGCGCCCGCTCCTCGGGCGACGCCGTCAGGAAGATCTTCACCTGCGCGCCGGGCAGCACGATCGTGCCGATGTCGCGGCCGTCCATGACCACGTCGTGCTCGACCGCCATATTCTGCTGGAGCGCGAAGAGGAACTGCCGCACCGCCGGGATGGCGCTCACATTGCTCGCGGCCATCGAGACCTCCGGGCGGCGGATCTCCTCCGACACGTCGTAGCCGTTGAGGAACACCCGCTGCTCCCCGTTCTTGTAGCGCAGCTCCACCTTGATGCCGCCGAGCAGCCGCTCGACCCCCGCCGGGTCGTCCGTCGCCACACCGTTGGCGTTGGCGTAGAGGCCGATCGCGCGGTAGAGCGCGCCCGTGTCCACATAGATATAGCCGAGCTCCTTCGCGATCGCGCGGGCGATCGTGCTCTTGCCCGCGCCCGCGGGTCCGTCTATCGCTATCGAAATCATCCGTTTCTCTCCTTTTATCCGTTCCGATTGACGCCCTTCGCGGCCAGGAAGGCCGTCGACCAGGCGATCTGGAGGTTGTAGCCCCCCGTCAGCGCATCCACGTCGATCACTTCCCCCGCGAAATAGAGCCCTTTCACGAGCTTGGACTCCATCGTGGGCGGGTCGATCTCCCGGACCGCCACACCGCCCGCCGTGACCACCCCCGCCTCGACGGGCAGCAGCCCCGCCGGCGTGACCGGCAGCGCTTTTAAAAGCGCTGCGAACGCCCGCCGCTCCTCCCGCGTGACCGCGTTCACCTTGCGGTCGGGCGGGATGCCCGACAGCTTCACCGCGACCGGGATGAGCTTTTTGGGCAGGAGCTGGTCGAGGGCGTTGATGAAGTCGCGGTTTTTCGCCGCGGAAAAGTCCCGCAGCAGCCGCGCGTCGAGCTGCCGGTCGTCGAGCCCCGGCTTGAGGTCGATCTCCATCCGGAAGCCCCCCGGGTCCCCCGTCAGGTAGGAGGAGGCGGAGAGGACCAGCGGCCCCGACACGCCGAAATGGGTGAAGAGCATCTCCCCCAGCTCGGAGAAGACCGCCTTCCCCCGCGCGTCCCGCAGGGTGAGGGTCACGTTTTTGAGGGAAAGCCCCATCAGCTCGGCGCACCACGGCTCCTTCGCGCGCACCGGCACGAGGGAGGCCCGCGCCGGGACGACCGTGTGGCCTAGCGCCTTTGCCAGCCGCCAGCCGTCCCCCGTCGAGCCGGTCGCGGGGTAGCTGCACCCGCCGGTGGCGACGAGCACCGCGTCCGCGGAAAGCTCGCGGCCGTCCTCCAGCCGCACGCCCCGCACGCCTCCGCCCTCCGCCAGAATGTCAGTCACGCGCGCGGATGCTTCCAGCCGCGCGCCGGACGCCTTCGCAAAGCGGACGAGCGCGTCCGCCACGTCGGCCGCCCGGTCGGACACCGGGAACACCCGGCCTCCCCGCTCGGTCTTGAGCGGCACGCCGAGCGACTCGAAAAACGCCATCGCGTCCGCCGGGGAAAAGGCGCTGGCCGCGCCGTAGAGGAAGCGCGGGTTGGTGCGCACATTCCGCAAAAAGTCCTCGGGCGAGCAGTTGTTGGTGACGTTGCAGCGGCCCTTGCCGGTGATCAGCAGCTTGCGGGCGGGGCGCGTCCCCCGCTCGAGCACCGTGACCGACGCGCCGCCCTTCGCGGCGAAGCCCGCCGCGAACAGCCCGGCGGCTCCCCCGCCGATCACGACAAGGTCAGACACCGGCTTCCTCCCCGCGCTTTTCGTAGACCTCGTATTCGTCCCAAATCTGTTCGAGGCGGTCGTAGGTGCGGGCGATCTCGTCATGCTTTTTCATGCCCACCGCCACGATCAGGGCGTTGATGAGGGAGAGGGGCGCGACGAGCGAGTCGATGAAGGAGACCATGTCGCTGCGCGCCATCAGCACATAGTCGGCGTTCTCCGCCAGCGGAGACTGGTTCGAGTCGGTGAGCGCGATGACCTTCGCGCCGCTCCGGGCGGCGAAGTGGGAGGCCTGCACCGTCCGCTTGGAGTAGCGCGGGAAGCTGATGCCGATGAACACGTCCTCCGGCCCGATGCGCATGATCTGCTCGAACATCTCGCTGCGGGAGGTGGTGTTGATGAGGCGGACGTTCGGGAAGATGTGGTTGAAGTAGAAGCTCAAAAACTGCGCGAGCGCCGACGAGGAGCGCACGCCGATGATATAGATGCTCTTCGCCGCGCAGATGCAGCCGACCGCCGACTCAAAGTCGGCGCGGCTCGTCTCCTCGAGGGTGCGGCGGATCTTTTCGATGTCCTTGCCGAGCACCTTGGCGAGCACGTCGGCGTTTTCGAGCTGGTCGCTCGTCACGTCCATCCGCTGCACGGTGGTCAGCTTGTTGCGGATGAGCTCCTGGAGCGCCCTCTGCAGCTCGGGGTAGCCCGCGAAGCCCACCTCCGACGCGAAGCGCACGACGGTCGATTCGCTCACCCCCACCGTGCTGCCCAGCTTGCTGGCGGTCATGAATGCCGCCTTGTCAAAATGGTTGATCATGTAGTTGGCGATCAGCCGCTGCCCCTTGGAAAATTGCGGGGTCATTTTGCCGATGAGCGCCAATAAATCCTGGCCCATATCCGATCCTTTCCTTCTGCATCCTGCAAAACGCAAGGTGATCCTCTTTCAGCTTTCTATCATAGCGGAATTCCGCCGGAAAATCAAGCGCGTTCGGGTAAAATGGCAGAAAAAATGCAGGACTTTTTGCAAAGTCCTGCATTTCGGGGCGGATTATTTGGCAATTTGTGTAACGGCGATGGCGTCTAGGATCGTTTTTTCCTTGGCGAGCTGGCCGTACTTGTTGACCTCGGTCTTGTCCTTGGGGCCGTGGGTCACGCAGGCCGCGCCGCCGATGCAGCCGCCCACGCAGGCCATGCCCTCGATAAAGTTGTTGGGCAGCAGGTTTTTGTTCGCCTTGAGCAGCGCGATCTTGCACTCCTCGATGCCGTCGCAGGCAATCGGGTTCGCCTTGAACTGGTCCTCCGGGATGCCGTGCTCCTTGAGCGCCTCGGCCACCGCGTCGGAGAGGCCGCCGCTGCGCGCGAAGATGCGCCCGTAGTAGGAGGCGTTGTCGAGCAGGCTCTCCTCGAGGTTCTCGACGTTCACCTCGCGCGCGTCGAAGAGGGCCTGGAGCTCCTCAAAGGTGATGACGCAGTCGATGCCGGTGATGTGCTCCTGCTGGAACTCCATCTTCTTGGCGGTGCAGGGGCCGACGAAGACGCACTTCGCGGTGGGGTCGGTCTGCTTGATGAACCGCGCGACCGCCTCCATCGGGGAGGGGTTGTGGGAGATCTTGTCCACAAGCCCCGGGAAGGCGCTCTTGATGTAGGCGACGAACGCCGGGCAGCAGGAGCTGGTCAAAAAGCCCTTCTCAACGAGCTCCGCGGCCTCCGCGTAGGCCACCATGTCCGCGCCGAGCGCCGCCTCGATGACGCTGTGGAAGCCGATCTTCCTGAGCCCCGTCACGACCTGCCCGGTCTTGGCGTAGCTGAACTGGGAGGAGATTGACGGCGCCACGACCGCGTAGACCTTGTATTTCGTGTTGTTCTCGCTCTCCCGCATGATCGTCAGCGCGTCGAGCAGAAACGACTTGTCGACGATCGCGCCGAACGGGCACTGGTAGACGCAGGCGCCGCAGGAGATGCACTTGTCGTTGTCGATCTTCGCGGAATTATCCCGGTGCATGCTGATCGCGCCGATTTTGCAGGCGTTCTCGCACGGGCGGGTGTACTTCATGATCGCGGTGTAGGGGCAGGCGGTCGCGCACTTGCCGCACTCAATGCACTTCTCCTGGTTGATGCGCGCCTTGCCGTCGCGCACCTCGATCGCGCCCGTCGGGCAGGCGTGCTCGCAGCGGTGCGCGATGCACCCGCGGCAGGCCGAGCCCACGTGGTAGCGGTTGACCGTGCACTCGTCGCAGGCAATGCGCAGCACCTCGATGACGTTGGCGTTCTCCTTGTCGCCGCCCATCGCCATGCGGACCCGCTCGGTGATGATCGCGCGCTCCTTGTAGACGCAGCAGCGCGTCGTCGGCTTGGGGCCGGGGGCGATGTCCATCGGGATGTCCCGGTAGGCGCTCTCGAGCGTCCCCTGGTCGAAGTGCTCGACGACCCCCTTGAGGACCTTGTATTTCAGCATCTGGACGTTGGTGTCGAAATTGCGTTC
The DNA here is from genome assembly GCF_024461615.1 of Anaerotruncus sp. DFI.9.16. Lineage (NCBI taxonomy): Bacteria > Bacillati > Bacillota > Clostridia > Eubacteriales > Oscillospiraceae > Anaerotruncus > Anaerotruncus sp. DFI.9.16. Next base: position 4,379 of record NZ_JANFZX010000019.1, on the reverse strand, counting down.
GGTAATTTGCATCTGTTACCCTCCATTGACGCGGCTGGCCGCGGGTTTGGTCATCTAGTAGTAGCTCACCTTTACCGTCTTGCCCATCAGCTCGAGGTATTTGGCGAGGTCTTCGATCAGCCGCAGCTTGATCGAAAGATCGATCGGCATATCCGGGTTCTGGTGGGCCGGGTTCATCGCCCGCCCCACGAAGAGGTTCACGTCGGTCGCGCTCTCAAAGAGCATCTGCGCGATCAGCGAGGCGCCGTCCTTCTTGCCGATCCATTCGCTGTAGGTGTCGGTGCCCGACGAATACCGCCGCGCGAGTTCGACGACGTGCTTCATCGTGAGCACCCCCTCGGTGCACAGGTCCACGCCCTCGATAAAGCCGATCGGCGGGATCTCGGGGTCGAGGTAGTCGAGGCAGGTCCTGACGGAAGTGTTCAGGTATTTGGCCACGATCGTGGAGGTCGTGCCCCCGCAGACGATCGTCTTGCCCCCCTGCCCGAAGAAAAGCCGCATGATCTTTTCATCGTCCTCCGGGTTGACCGGCGGGCCGATCATCAGGTTGACGAGCTGGCGCTCGCGGATGCGCAGTGCGGCCACCGTCGTGTCGTCGCCCGGCTTTCCCATGTAGAGGTCGCGGCAGGCGTCGCTCACGAGCCCCGCCACCGCCTTGGCCGACATGGCCGCGTTGTAGTGGGCCTCGAGGTATTCGACGACGTTCGGCCGCTCCCAGCCGAAGTTGAGCGACTGGCCCACCCCCGCGTGGATGACGCCGTCGCTCATCGCGACGAACACGTCCCCCAGGCGCGCGGGGAAGCGGGATTCGTAGATCTTCTTGCCCGCGATCGTCTTTTCGGTCCGCTCGTAGTCGACGCTTTTGCCGTCCCGCAGCATGATCACGTCGGGGTTGTCGTACTGGATGAGGGAGACCTCGTCCCCGTGCACCTTGATCACCGTGAAGGTCGCGTAGGCCACCTGGCGCACCGAGCAGACGGGCAGCGTCTGCGCGATCGTCGTCACGCAGTCCTCCACCGTCATGTCGCTGTCCATCATCGTCGCGATGATCTTGGAGGTGAGGGTCGAGAGGATGTTCGCCTTGACGCCGCTGCCCAGCCCGTCGGCCAGCACCATCGTGAAGTCGCCGCTCGGGTTGTTCTTCACCTCGACGCGGTCGCCGCACAGCTGCTCGCCGTACTTGTTGAGGCTGATGTAGCCGTTCTCCATAAACAGTTTTTCCATGGCTACTCGTCCTCCGAGAGCACGGTGTTCTTGATCTTGGTCAGCGCGATCTTCGTCTCGGCGGTCGTCTCGCCCAGCAGCGACGCGATGTCCTGGACGATGCGCATCTGCTTTTCGATCACCTTGTCGGTGATGTCGATCGTCTGGGCGCGGCGCTCGATGTACTTCTCCCTGCGCGCCTGCTCCGCCGTGATGTCCTTGAAGATGCCGAACAGGCAGTGGTGGTCCGCGTCGCGCACCACCGTCAGCTCGACGTGCTTGTCGAGGTCCGCCAGGTACATCTTCTTGTCGATCACATCGTTGCCCGTCTCAAGCACATCCTGGAAATCGGTCGGGTCGATCAGGTCGATCACGTCCCTGCCGATCGCGTCCTTCGACTTGGGGATGTTGAAGAGGTGGCAGGCGGACATGTTCATCCGCTGGACGGTCAGCCGGTCGTCAAGCACGAGGATTGCGTTGGGAGACACCGCGAACACGTTGTTCGAGAAGCTCTCCGCGTTCTCCAGCAGGTAGGGCAGGCACATCGTGATGTCCGCCTTGCCGTTGTAGACCGCCTTGGCCTTGTCGCGGCAGGTCGGGTAGCCGCACGAGCCGCAGTTGAGCTCGTCCTCCGGCTTGGTTTTGCCCATGCGCGCGAGGATGTCGGTGATCGCCGCCGCGGGCGGGTCGGGCTCGTGCACGAACTCGTTGGGGATGTGGCGCGCGAGGCCGAAATCGCAGGCGATGTCGAAGTCGGGCTTTTTGTCCTCGTCCGGCTGGGCGAACTCGTCCACCCGCACCCGGCTGTCGAGCAGGTTCTCCTGGTAGGCGCGCGCCGCGGGCCCGTTGATGCAGCTGCCCTCGCAGGCGCTCATCTCGACGAAGTACCCCTTGAGGCCGCCGCGCTCGATCGCCTCGATCGCGCGCACGCAGTTTTCCACCCCGTCGACCGCGATGTACTTGTAGCCGGTGCCGCGCGTGTGCATGCACTCGATGATGCCGCCCGTGCGCGGGAAGAAGCGGGAGGCGCGTCCCTCGCTCTCCGCCACCGGGGCGGGCGCGACCTCGATATGCCGCATCTGGAACCACTGCACGAGCTCGTCGAAGGTGAGCACGCAGTCTATGTAGCCGGGGACCTTCTGCATCTCGTCCTTTTTGGAGATGCAGGGGCCGATGAAGACGACGTAGGCGTCGGGGTATTCCTCCTTGATGAGCTTCGCGCTGGCCATCATCGGGGAGATCACCGGCGCGATACAGGGGATGACCGCCGGGAAATACTTCTGGATGAGGGTGACGACCGTGTGGCAGCAGGAGGAGATGATGACCTCCTGTTTGTGATCGCGGATGAGGTTTTCATATTCGCTCTTGACGATATAGGCGCCCTCGGCGGTCTCCCGCGCGGCGAACAGCCCGAGCTTTTTGAGGTAGCCCTCCATCTCCCCGATCCCCGAGACGGGGAACTCGCTGATAAACGAGGGGGCGAGCGTCGCGATGACCCGCTTGCCGGAGCCCACCGCCCCGATCACCTCGGTCAGGTCGCTGCGCACGCGCTTGGCGTTCTGCGGGCAGACGACGACGCACCGCCCGCACAGGATGCACTCCTCCGGGATGATCTTCGCCTGGTTGTCGGCGAAACGGATCGATTTGACCGGGCAGGAGCGGATGCACTTGTGGCAGTTTTTACAGTTGGCCTTCTTGAGGCTCAGTACGTCGGTCATTGCGGCTGCAGCTCCTTCACGACCTTATCAATGAAAATTTCCCGGGCGTTGTCGGTGTTGAGCCCGGTGACGATTTCGTCGTTCACCTTGATCGTCACGCCGTGCTGGCAGTGGCCGAGGCAGAAAGAGGCGTTCAGGCTCACCTGGTCCTCCAGCTTGTATTCCGCGATCAGCTCCTTGAACGCGTTGATGATGTTGTAAGAGCCTTTGAGATGGCACGAGCTTCCGATGCAGACGTAAATTTCCATGTCGTTTCCTCCGGTTCTTGTTTTCCCGGCGGGGCCGCGGTTTCGTTCCCCTTTTCCCGCGCGACGGCCCCATCCGTTTTCTTTCTATAAGGATACTACATTTCGGTTTCTTTTTCAATGTGTTAATTCTTTAACAATATGTAAAATCCTCCGCTCTTTTTGTCATTTCATCCAAATCCTCACGTTTTCAGCAGTTTGCGCCGTTCCCTGTAGTCGGGCATCCATTTTGCCATCTCCGCGTGGAACCCCGCCTGGTGGTCGGGGTGCAGGAAGTGCACGTATTCGTGCAGCACCACGTATTCCATCGCCGCGCGCGGCTTTCCCATCAGCTGCTTGTTGAGGGTGATGCGGTTCTTCGCCGGGCAGCACACCCCCCAGCGGCTCTTCATCCACCGCACCCGCAGCTCGGGCTTTTCCGGCAGCAGGCGCGCGAAGAGCGGATAGATCCGGTCGCTCACCTCCGTGAACGCCTCGAGACATTCCGCGTCGGTGTACGCCTCACGCGCCGCCTCGGCCTCCCCCGCATGCGCCGTCAGGCGTTCCCGCGCCCGCGCGATCCACGCCGCACGGCCCGCGACAAACCCGTCCACCTCGGAAAGCGGCGTGCGCCGGGGCGCGGAAACATGCACCGACCCGTCGGCGCGCACCCGCAGATTGAGGTTTTTGACCGCCTTCCGGGTCAGCTCGTATTCCACGCCGCCCGCCGTCCGCGTCATCCCTTCCCCTCCTAATTCAGCGTGCGGAAGCCGTACTCCTCGATCGGATCGAGCTTTTGCACCGTCAGGTTTTGCACCTCGCTGTAGTGGCTGCCGCGCCGCACCGCCGCCGTAAACGCCTCCACCGCGTCGGGCGCGCCCTGCACCTCCATGTCCACCGCGCCGTCCTCCCGGTTGCGCACCCAGCCGGTGAGCCCCAGCCCCCGCGCCGTATAGCTGGCATAGTAGCGGAAGCCCACCCCCTGCACATAGCCCTCGGCCAGCAGGTAAAGCCTCATCTTTTTCGCCACGGGCGTCTCCCCCTTTCCGGTGATCTCCATCGATTTTACCGCAAACGGACGATATTGTCGAGAGTCTGGCGCCGCCGGCGGTTTTGGATTTTTTGCCCTGCGGGCGGCGGCGCTTTACGGGAATTGCCGCTTTCCAAGCGGCAAGAATCACTTGCGCGTTCCGCCGCGCGCCACGGGTTCCTTTTCGGACGGACGAAAAGGAAC
>NZ_JANFZX010000189.1:0-214 GCF_024461615.1 Anaerotruncus sp. DFI.9.16 | reverse complement strand
AACTGTGCGAGTCAATTATAACGCAAATAGAAGAATTTGTATAGTGAATTATCCACAAATCGCTATCAAAAATATCAAATAAAAATTCTACTTTTTTTGGAAAAACTTTTGGAGGACTCCCAAAAATTGCGGAGGGTGGGATGGCGCGAATTGACAAGGAAAGAGATCGAAATTATAATTATTTACGTAAACGGCAACGGCATCATGGAAATTT